>CAMVOG010000147.1 GCA_947169005.1 uncultured Clostridia bacterium
CATCCTCACGGGCCTGCGGGAGCGCTACGAGCGGAACCACGGCGTGCGCATCGGGGACGACGCTTTGAAGGCGGCGGTGGAGCTCTCCGCCCGCTACGTGGCGGACCGCTTTCTGCCCGACAAGGCCATCGACCTCATGGACGAGGCCGCCGCCCGCCTGCGGCTGCGGGCCCTGCCCGCCTCGCCGGAACTGCGGGCCGCCGAGGCCCGCCTGCGGACCCTGGAGGCGGAGAAGGACGAGGCCGTGCTGCGGCAGGATTTTGAGCGGGCCGCCGGGGCCCGGGACGAGGAGGAGCGGCTGCGGGAGAGCGTGAAGCGCCTCCGGGAGGCCGCCGGGCGGGACCGGGGCGGGCCGCCCGTGGTGGGGGTGCCGGAGGTGGCCGCCGTGGCGGCGGAGTGGACGGGCATCCCCTCCGCCATCCTCACCGCCGACGAGCGGGAGCGGCTGCTGGACCTGGAGGCGGCCCTGGGGCGGCGGGTCCTGGGCCAGCCGGAGGCGGTGAAAGCCGCGGCGGGGGCGATCCGCCGGGCCCGCAGCGGCCTGGGGGACCCCCGGCGGCCCATCGCCTGCTTTCTCTTCTGCGGGCCCACGGGGGTGGGCAAGACGGAGCTGTGCCGGGCCCTGGCGGAGCTGGGTTTCGGCTCCCGGGAGGCGCTTGTGAAGCTGGACATGTCCGAATATATGGAAAAGCACGCCGTCAGCCGCCTCATCGGGGCCCCGCCGGGCTACGTGGGCCATGAGGAGGGGGGCCAGCTCACGGAAAAGCTGCGCCGCCGCCCCTTCTCCCTGGTGCTCTTTGACGAGATCGAAAAGGCGGATGGGGAGATCTTCAATCTGCTTTTGCAGCTCATGGAGGACGGGGTCCTCACCGACGGCAGCGGGCGGGAGGTGAGCTTCCGCAGCACGGTGGTGGTGCTGACCTCCAACTTAGGGGCCGAGGAGCTGAGCGCGGGCCGCTCCCCCCTGGGGTTCTCCCCGGGCGCGTCGGAGGCGGAGGACGCCCGCCGGGCCGTGACGGAGCGACTGCGGCAGCGCTTCCGCCCCGAGCTGCTGAATCGGCTGGATGAAACGCTGTTCTTCCGCCCCCTGGACCGGGAGGCGCTGCTGGCCATCGCGGAAAAGCTGCTCAGGGAGGCGGCTGCCCGGGCCAGGGGCGCGGGGCTCACCCTCACCCACACGCCCGAGGCGGCGGCCCTGCTGGCCCGGGCGGGGGAGGACCGCCGCAGCGGGGCCCGGGCCATCCGCCGGGCCATTCAGACCCAGGTGGAGGAACCTCTGGCGGACGGCCTCATAGAAGGCAAATATCCGCCCGACAGCTCCGTGGAGTTGCGGGCGGAAGCCGGGCGGCTAAAACTGGGGACGGAAGAAGAAAAATAAAGAATAAGGAATAAGAAATAAGAAATGAAAACAGCCCCCATCCGCGCGTCCATTGGATGCGCGGATGGGGGCTGTTTCATTCCTCCAACTTCATTTGCCTCAGCCCATATCTCTTATCTCTTATCCCTTATCTTTTATCTTTTTCCTCAGCATATCCCCTTCGCTCAGCTTCAGCCTGCACGGCACCCGCACGATCTGCCGGGGATGGGGCGCGGCCTCCTGGCGCTCGCCCTCCTCGTTCACGATGGCGGTGACGGTGAGCTTTTCGCCGGTACTGTTGGGGGAGAGGACCTCCAGCTCTTCCCCGACGGCGAAGCGGTTGCGCTGCTCCAGGGTCAGCCATTCCCCGTCCGAGGCCAGGACCACGGCGGTGAAGACCGCCTCCTGGGTGTAGCCGTCCGGGGAGGGGGGCTCGTGCCCGATTTCTCCGTAATAAAAGCCCCGGGAGAAGGGGCGGTGGCTGACACAGCGCAGCTCCGCCTCCAGCTCCTTTAGGGGGGCGGCGTGGTCCAGGGCCTTGCGATAGGCGTTGGTGACGGTGGCGACATAGTAGGGGGACTTTATGCGCCCCTCGATCTTGAAGGAGCTGACCCCCGCCGCGGCCAGCTCGTCCAGAAAGGAAATGGCTTTCAGATCCCGGCTGGACAGGATCGTGGTGCCCGCCTCGTCCTCATAGACGGGAAAGACCTCACCAGGGCGCTTTTCCTCCACCAGGCTGTAGGTCCAGCGGCAGGGCTGGGCGCAGCCGCCCCGGTTGGGGTCCCGGCCCGCCAGAAAGGCGGAGATGAGGCAGCGGCCCGAGTAAGCCATGCACATGGCCCCGTGGACAAAGGCTTCCAGCTCCAGCTCCGGGGGCGTCTTGTCCCGCAGAACCTTGATCTCCTCCAGGCTCAGCTCCCGGGCCAGAATGACCCGCTTTGCCCCCAGCTCGTACCAGGCCCGGGCGGCGGCGTAGTTGACGCAGCTCGCCTGGGTGCTGACGTGGATGGGTAGCTCCGGCGTTTCCCGGGCGCAGATCGTCACGGCCCCCAGGTCCGAGAGGATCACGGCGTCGGCGCCCAGCTCCCGCAGCTCCCGGAAGTAAGCGGGCAGCGCGTCCGCGTCCCCGTTGCGGCAGAAGGCGTTTACGGTCACATAAACCTTTTTCCCCCGCTCGTGGGCATAACGAATGGCGGCGGCCAGGCCCTCCGCGTCAAAGTCCGTGGGGGCCGCCCGCAGGTGCAGCCGCGGCCCGCCCAGATAGACGGCGTCCGCCCCGAAAGTGAGGGCAGCCTTCAATTTTTCCATATCCCCCGCCGGGGCAAGCAATTCGTATGGCATGGCGGTCTCCTTGCAGCACGGATTTGCGACGCCTGGGGCGTCGGCGTCCTGCGGACGCGCGGGCCACCGGGGACGGTGGCCCCTACAATTTATAACAATTCCCGGAAATACAGGCCGTTGGTGCGCTTGAAGTCCGGCGGGGCGGCGGCCAGGTAGTCTTCCGTCACGCGCCGGGCCCGCTCCCGGTCCTCCGTGGTGAAGTACAGCACCGTGAAGTCCACGCCCCGGGGCTCCTTGTCCCCAATATAGAGGGGCAGGGAGTTCAGCAGCACTGCGTACCGCTTCCGTCGGCAGAGAACGGTGAAGTCCGTCCCCGTGCGGTCCCGCAGCTTTTCCCGGCCCGTGCAGCCGCCGCAGCCCCTTTTCCCCTTCATGGGGCAGGCGCGGAAGAGCATAAGGGGCAGGAAGCCGTAGCCGATGAGCCCCGTGGGGAGGCCCCGGAGCCGCCGGGCCCGCTCCATGCCGATCTCGAAGGACAGCACCGCGTCCGCGAGGCCCAGACGGGCATACTCCGCCGCAGCCGCGGAGTTGAGGATATTCAGCGAGAAGCCGCCCCGGACCGTGAGCCCCGCCCCGCGGATCAGCTCGATATCCCCCAGGGTGGAGGCGCAGGCAGCCCGGAGGCCCAACTCCTTGAGCCGCAGGAGCCGGGCAAGCAGCGCCTCCCGCTCCCCCTCGGGGAGAAAGCGGGGCAGCTCCGCCGTCAGCTTGCGGGCGTATTGCTTCAAAATCCCCTCGTCGATCTCCTCCACGGGGAGGTAAAGCTGCTCCGCCGCCGGATGGTCGAAGAGCTGCGCCGCGGTTTCAAAGCGCAGACGCAGGGCGGGGGAAACGTCCCGCCGGGGCCCCTCCTGGGACAGCGTCGGCTCCGCGAAGGGGTGGGGCTCCGTATGCTCCCGGGCGGCCAGCAGCTTGTCCAGAGCCTCCCGGCGCAGGGCGTTCAGAGACGCCGCCGGGAGATAGAGGCCGGGGGCCAGGTCAAGCGCCGTCTCCGTGACGTTAAAGGGCGTTCCGCCCGTTTTTTCCAGGCTTTTCCGGGCCTGCTCCGCCTCCGTGAGGCGGCTCTGTGCGGCCTGGGGCGGCTCGCCTTTGGCGGCGGCGACGTGCAGCCCGTCCGTCACCGTGAGGCGCAGCGGCTCCCCTGGCCGGGCTTCAAAGGCCATCCGCACGGGGACCAGGGGCGTTTCGGCCCGGTAAAGGCCCGCCAGCTCCTTCAAGACCCCGGCGGCGGCCTCCACGTCCTCCTTGCGGCGGACGCCGAACATCTCCGGCCCCCGCTCCCCCCGCAGGTAGCCGTCCGTGAAGCCGGAGCGGGAGAAAACCGCCCGCAGCGTTTCCATGTCCGGCTCCTCACCCGCAATCGCCTTTCGGCAGGCGGTGACGGCGGCGGCCACGTACTCCGGGCGCTTCATGCGCCCCTCGATCTTGAGGGAGGCGACCCCCGCCTTTTCTAATTGCGGCAGCCAGCTCAGCGCCGAGAGGTCCTTGAGGGACAGGGCGTAGTCCCGCTCCTTTGAGCGGAAGTTGAGGCGGCAGGGCTGGGCGCAGAGACCACGGTTGCCGCTGCGGCCCCCCAGCATGGCGGAGAGCCAGCACTGGCCCGAGACCGACATGCACAGGGCCCCGTGAACGAAAACCTCCAGCTCTACGTCCACCTCCCGGCGGATGGCGGCGATCTCCTCCAGGGTCAGCTCCCGGGCCAGGACCACCCGGGAAAAGCCCAGCTCCTTCGCCACCCGGGCCCCGGCGGCGTTGTGGATGGTCATCTGGGTGGAGGCGTGGAGGGGCAGGGAAGGGCAGCACTCCCGCAGCAGCGCCGCCACCGCCAGGTCCTGCACGATCACGGCGTCCGCCCCGGAGGCCGCAATCTCCCGCAGGGTGTCCGTAAGGGCGGGCAGCTCCGGGTCCGTTAGGAGCGTGTTGCAGGTCACGTGGACCCGGACGCCCCGCCCGTGGCAAAAGGCAACGGCCCGCCGCAGCCCCTCCCCGTCAAAGTTGGAGGCGTTGCGCCGGGCGTTGAAGGCCTTGGTGCCGAGATAGACCGCGTTGGCCCCCGTCCGCACGGCGGCCAGAAGCTGTTCTTCGCCCCCCACGGGGGCAAGGATCTCCATGGACATGGGTATCACTCCGTTTTTACTGATTCCCGATGATATACCGGCGGATGGCGGCGGCGTATTCGCCTTCCTGTCCCCCGGACGTAAGCCAACATAGCCGATGACGGGCCCCCTCAATTTCAAGCAGGGTCGCTGTATCCCCGGCTGCCTTGTAAACCGCCTGCGTATGCTCCGGGGGCACAAAGCCGTCGGCCCCGCCGCAAACGAAGAGCTTGGGCACCGTGGGGCTTTGGGCCGCCGCCTCCGTGATGCTTACGGTGGTGAGGTCAAAGCCCAGCTGCTTTTTCACGATGTCCGTCAGCATCCTGCCCACAAGAGTTTCCCCCAGGCCGAACTGCTTTTTGAGCTGCTCTGATTTGAGGGTCTGTAAATCGGAATAGACCGAATCCGCCACGATGCCGTGGATCATGGTGGGATAGCTCTCATTCGCGGCCAGCAGCAAAGCCGCCGCGGCGCCGACGCCCCGGCCATGGACCCTGACGGCCCGCCGATCCTTTCCCAGCGTACAAAGCAGATCATAGAGATCGTACTGCTCGAAGACGCCGAAGGCGGAGGCCTCCACCGCCCCCCCGTGGCCCCGCAGGGCGGGCAGGATCACCTGATAGCCCTGCTTCAGCCACCAGGCGGCCTCGGGGGCCATATCCTCCGGCGTTTCGTTGTAACCGTGCAGCAGGACCACGCACCAGGGGTTGTTTTCGCCGTAGACCGTATAGGGAAGCTCCACCCGGGCGAAGTCCCCGAAGACCTCCGCCGCCGTGTCGGTGGTATAGGTCCCCTCCGCGTGCTTCTTCCGTTCCAGACTTTTCAGAGCGCTTTCTTTTGATTCGTCCGCCTGGGCCTGCTCCTCCTCGGTGAAGGCATAGTCCGTGTCGTGGACAAGCTGCTCCGCCACCTGGTAGTGGAGAAAGCCCACCTCAAAGACCTGCTCGGCGGAGTTATGCTGGCCCCAGAGAAGCATGAGCCCCCCGGCCACCAGCACGCCAATGATGAAAAGAGCAAAAATGCCCGTATCCTTTTTCGTTTTCATAGCCCAAGACTCCCTAATGCCTAATGGGGGACCTCTAAAAACTACTGTTTTTAAGTAGATGGTTACGGGAAGCGTCCCCTGGCTTCCCCTTGGGGGAAGCTGTCGCCCGCAGGCGACTGATGAGGGGCTTGCTGACGGCTGGACTCAGCGTCAAGGTATTTGATGTGATTTTGTCTGGTTTCACATCAAAAATAATTCTTTTACATCAAAGTGGGTGCAAGCCCCTCATCCGCCCCAGTGTGCGCACTGGGGCACCTTC
>CAMVOG010000148.1 GCA_947169005.1 uncultured Clostridia bacterium
AGGGCTGAACCGCTGTCTGAGGCCGCAGGGACCCCTGCGGCCTTTTTGCTCTCCAATCTGTACTTTGAGAGGTCGATATTATGAGAAAGATCGGAAAACGTTTTTTGAGCGTTTTTTTGGCGCTCCTTATGCTGCTTCAACTGTCGCAGGCCCTTGTTGCCTACGCCGTGGAAGAGGCGGACCTGGCCCTCAACCCCGTGAAAAGGATTGAGGTCACGGTCCCGGAGTCCCTGCAGGACGGAGAAAACTATTTCTTCATCCGTGAGGATAGCTTTGCCATCAGCGAAAAAAGCGGGGAAAAGCTCTATATCCCCATCCAGCGCACGGGGGACACGGCAGAGGCGGCGGACGTGACGGTGAAGCTCATCGACATGTCTGCCCGTTTCGGCGTGAATTACGAGGCGGAGCTTTACCGGGACCCCACGCCCCCTGTCACCGTGTTGGGCGGCGTTGCCATCATTGACCTGTTTCTGCATCCCGATGTGCAAATGGAGGTCGAGCCCATGAGCGAGGAGGAGCTGGGCGAGGTGGTGGCTGAGAACGGCGGCAGCGTCGACATGCTCAGCCCCGACGGCGAAGTGATCGGCAGTGTCACCGCCACTCCGCTGGACGAGAACGGCGATCCGCTCCTTGTCGAGGGGGCGGAGGCCGCCGAGTCTCCCGCTGCCGTCGAGACGGAGCCCTCTGCAATGCCTGTCGATGTGGAGACCGCGGAGCCGGACTCTGCCCAGGCGCTTATGGCCGGCCGCGGCGAATTTCTCGGCGTAAGCTCTGACCGCCAGCATCTGGAGGGCGGGGAGGACTTGCTGCGCCGGGATATCGCGGAATCTGTGGCTGCCGCCCAGGAGAGGGAGCTTACCGACGAGGATATCGCGGAGGAATCCTACCCCGGCCGGGAGTATACGGCTCACTTTGAGGCTGGGGAGACGGTAAAATTCCTGGTCGTTACCCCCATGTATTCCGAGGCCTCGGACGGCGACAGCACCGTGACGCTTATGCTCAAGGGCCTGCCGGAGAACGCCTGCGTGCCCGAGGGCTTCAATATGCGCTCTATCATCATCCAGGATGAAGACGAGCGGGAGCCTGTTACCGTCAGCATGGCCGAAGCGACGGTCTATGCCGAGGAGGGCAAGGCCGCCGTTACGGTGACCCGTTCCGGCGATATCAACAACCTCACAGGCGTCATGCTCTCCTCCGCGGACGGCAGCGCCGTCGCCGGGGACGACTACAGCGGCGTGGGCGCCAAGCTCTGGTTCGGCATGGGCATGACCACCCGCACAGTGGAGATCCCGGTGGGCCACGGCACGGAGGAGAAGGACTTTACCCTTAGCATTTCGCCGCTGCCCAACGCGGGGGACGTGGAGATCGGCCTGGCCGACACCCGCGTCGTTATCCCGCCCGCGGAGAACGCCGAAGCCCTTTCCACCCTGATGGCGGACGGTGATTACGGCGAGCCGTGGAACCTGCGGGATAAAAAGCGCTACGCAACCGGAAAAGTCGATTTTACAAGCGATACTTCCGTACACATGAAAACCGCCGATGATAAGCTGGAGACCCAGTACATTTCTCTCTATACGGGGAAAGGGTATGCCTGGGACGGCATCCATGTGTCCTATGAATTCCACACCTGGTATGGCAAGGGCATCGTCAAGGTGGAGAAGACGGAGGGGACCGGAGACGGCTGGAAGAATATTTACTATAAGGATTGGGAAGACTGCGAACGAGTGCGGAATCAAAGCCTGGACGCCTATTACGGCCAGCTGCGCGCCCCGTGGCTCGTCAGTATCGACGACAGGACCTGGGAGGTCCACAACGGCTTCCGTGACAGCTATACCGAGCTTACCGTTCACAGTGTCGAGCCCATCCGCCGCAGCTTCACCATTGAGCTGCTTCCGGCCAACGAGCTTGCCTTTGAGGGAATGAGCTCCGACGAGGTACATAAATATTATACGAATACGCAGCTTAATTCCAGCGACGACACGTCATGCACCCTCAAGACCGGAGATAACTTCTCCGTTTCCCGCGTCGGCCTTGAGGAGCATGCCAGGCTTAAGGAGCTGGTGGCCGTGGCCAGTGATGGGCGCACCTATCGGCTCGGCACCGCCAACGGCTCCTCCGGCACCATTGCCGTGGAGCTGAGCCCGGACACCATCGACAAGCTGGGCGGCTCGGATTTCATCACCTGGACGGAAAAGGACGGCCGCTATTCCGGCAAGATCAAGGTCCGGCCCATCTACGGCTACGTGAAGGATATCCAGGTCCAGGTGGAGGAAAGCCCTTACGGCAGTCTCTGCCTGGCGCAGACCCCGACCGTGCTGTGGGACTTTAATGCCGACAACAGCATGAACGCCTATCTGGGCGCCACCTCAAACCACAACGTAAGCTGGCAGGGCGGCAGCGATGAGAGCGGCAACAGCTACTATACCTTTACGGCCACGGGGGACGACCCCTACGTTTCCGTTGCCTCCACCGCGCCGGACGCCTCCAAGCTCGCCTGGGTAAAGATTCGCGCGCGAAACATAAGCCAGGCGGACGCCATTGAGCTTTATGGCCGCTTCAATGGCAGCGGTCCTGCGGGCAACTCTTGCGTCCATGTTGACCTGGAGCAGGATACGGAGTGGCATACCTATCTGGTGAATGTCCCGGAGTCCAATATCCAAACCGCCAACGCCTATAAGGGCGCTTCTCTCACGGAAACCGTGTGGAAGGGGAAGGTGGACTGGCTGCGCATCGACCCCATCTGGACCGCCAAGAGCGGAGACAGCATCGAGATCGACTACGTCGCCTTTTTCCCCACCAAGGCTGAAGCCGAGGGGTATCGGAACGAGACCGCCCCCGGCAGGACGCTGAGCCCGGGCATCCATACCTTCCATTACGGCGACAAGCTGAACTTCATTCCCAACGTGTCGCCCACCTGGGCATCGACCATGAGGGCCACGGGCGTCAGCTACAACAGCCGCAGGGGCGGCTCCGCCGGCGTGCTGACCGGCAAGGGCGTTGAAAGCTACACGGAGTACGGCTGGAGCATCACGCTCGATCAGGATTGGTATTCCTTTGAGCAGGTATTCACGGACGTGGACAATATGGTCACGGTCCGTGTGCCGAACGAAGATCTGCAGTACTTCGATACAAAGCAGGGCCTCTTCAAGGACCTTACGCCCGCGGCCAGCACCGACGGCTATCAGGTCTTCACGGTTGCCCAAAAGACACTGGTCAACGATTTCGTGGAGCTCAGCGCGATCCCGCTGGACTATGACGTTCGCTCCGAGGAGAAGGACGACGGCGACGAATACGACGCCCCCGGCGAGGGAGTCCACACGAGCATCAGCCGCAATGGAGCCCTGGTGCCCGTCTGGACGCTGGCGGGCGATGACAAAACCTATTCCGGCGACAGCTTCTGCTTCTTCGCCGGGACGGAGGCGGCGGATAATCTGGTAACGCTGCGGATAGACCGGGCAGAGGCCGATCACGCCTGGTATTCCCTCCGCGGCACGGCCTGCTACTCCACGCTGAATCTGAGCACCGGCAACGAGGCGGACGATCTGTTCCCCGCCTCCGGAGCGCTTCTCACCGCCGCGGGCTCCGGCATTCAGGCGGAGCAGGACGGCAGCTTTACTCTGGAGCCCATGCTGCTGCTGGGCGGCAGCTACGTGCGCTACGCCACGACCTATAACGGGACCCTCAATATCCGGGAGGTGCAGGTGGCTCCCGCCAATGCCCCGAAGGTGAAGGTGGATCAGCTCGGCGCCATGGGCAAATTCCGGGAGCTGGACGCCGTGCCGACCAATCTCGGATACGTGAAGATGGAGGGCTGGTCCCGCACCGGCGCGCACTTTGACACCGTTAGCGTGAAGCTGAACGGCTACAATCCCGATATCATCACCGCCGTTGAGATGAACGGCAAGACCTTGAAGATCGACGTTCACGTGGCTCCCGGCCAGGCCTATGTCTTCAATGGACGGGAGTACACCGAGCAGGTCAAAAACGTGACGCTTTGGTTCCAAAGCCAGATCACGGGCGATATCCACGGCGTCTATTCCACCGAATTGAAGGAGGGCGAGACGGTCCCCAGCCTTGCCTGGGACCCGTATTCCAATACCGCCAGCCTGACGATCCGCAAGTTCGATCCCACCGCACCGGAAAAATACACCTGGGGCGACGTGATCATGGTCCAGCTCACCACGGATAAGCAGGTGGGCGGCGTCACGGGCGACATGGTTTATCAGCCCGTTTCCACGGGCTACGCGGTCATCACCGACCAGGAGTATGTGCCGCAGACCTATGACGACAGCATGGACATGGCCTCTTTGCTGGACGCCAGCCTCTCGGACGATGGCAACACCCGCTACAGCTTCGGCAAGTTCCCCTGGCTGGGCGATATCACAGGCGCCTTTGCGACCTTCTCCTACTTCGTTTCCTCCGGCTTTGACCCCACCGCTCAGGCGATCCTGGACGATCTGGAGCTGATGGGCGACGAGGAGAGCGAGGATGCTGAGCTCATGGAGAAAAACGCGCTTTCCAGGCGTGGCGCCATCAGCGCCGCAATCGCCTTCAAGGAGACCCCCTATGGCGGCGTCCGCACCATGATCGCCGTCGCGCTTTCCATGGGCAATTCCACCTATTCCAACCAGGCCAACCCCTACCGCGCGGCAGGTGAGCTTAGTGCGTATGCGGCGTCTGTTGGCGCGGTCGGCGGAGGCAGCGTTCAGGGACTTGAACTGGTCCAGAACCAGGGAGCCGGAAATGCCGGAGCTTTAAACCAGCAATACGTGAAGAGCCAGCTCGGCGGCTCGTATATCTACTTTACGATCTTTGTGGGTCTTTATTGCGACTGGGGCTTCATCGAGGTAGCCAAGACTGACGGCAGCGGCGAAACCGAGATCAGCCATGAGGCGCTGTTCCTCGGCGCCGGCGGCTTCTACGGCATCAAGCTCACCGGCGGCTTTACGAAATATGCCTTCCCCTTTGGCATCCCCGTCTATTTCAACATTGAGGCGAACGTGAATTTCACGGTCTTTCTCGGCTCCTCCGCCAATCCGAACAAGACCCTGCAGTCCTTCTATGAGACGGAGGACCACAAGGGGCAGGACTTTGCTTTCAATATTGAGATCTATGCCGAAGCGGGTCTGAAGCTTACGATAGGTCTTGGCCTGTATAAGATCATCGGCGTGCGCGCCAGCGGCGGCGTGGGCATTCAGGCAGGCATGAGCCTTCGCATGCAGGAATGGTATCCGGGCCTGGAGGATACGGACAGAATCAGCTACTCCACGGACGCCAGCTTCGCCGGAACCATCGACTTGCTCTTCACCAGTATCGACCTGTGGAGCGCCTCCTGGCCGCTGCCTTTAGGAAGCGGCTGGATGCAGTACTTCCAGCAGATGCGCCGGGCCAACGCACTGATCCACTTCATTAATGAGGCCAACAAGGGTAGCGGCCTGCAGGAATGCAGGCGGAGAGCAATCGAGCTGGGCAATTACGTGGACGCCTATACCGGCCCTGCGGATGCCCTCCGGGAAAAGATCGACAGCCTGAATGATTATGCTTATGATACGGGCGTGATCTCGCTGACAATGTGGCGGCGCGTCAATATGATCCGCCAGGGCGGCATCGTGGGCAACATGATGGATACGTTCATGCTGACGGAGGATGAAGAGCCCAGCGCCCTCTTCCACACCCGCGACCACGTGGACAGCCGCTGGGTGGCGGGTGAGGACGCTTCTCTGCAGGCGGCCTTCGGCCCCGTGAGCACCTCCGTGATCGCCGAGAACACCGTTTCCCAGTCTGCCGCGCAGATCGCGGCCCTGGGCGGAAACCGCTTCCTCGTTGTCTTCCTGGATGACGAGGCAGACCGCCCCCGCCAGCAGGCAAACGCCCTGGTGTGGACGATTTACGACGCGAACGGCGATACCTGGACGGCTCCGCAGCTCGTGCAGGACGACGGCACGGCGGACGGGCGCGCCAACCTGATTGACGGCGGCGATAAGCTGATCCTTTCCTGGACCTCCGTTCCCCAGGCGAAGTACGAGGCGCTGAAGGCGCAGGTGACGGAAGAGCTGCTTGCGAAAAACGGCGCCGAGCCCACCGAAGAGC
>CAMVOG010000149.1 GCA_947169005.1 uncultured Clostridia bacterium
CCTGGGCTGCCCCCTGGGCGAGGAGCTTCTGAAGCCCACCCGCCTCTATGCCAAAACCGTCGTTTCCGTGCTGCGGGACAAGCTCTTCACCATCAAGGGCATGAGCCACATCACCGGCGGCGGCATCTATGAGAATCTGCCCCGCATGCTGCCCGAGGACGTGCTGGCGG
Source organism: uncultured Clostridia bacterium (assembly GCA_947169005.1). Lineage (GTDB taxonomy): Bacteria > Bacillota > Clostridia > Oscillospirales > Oscillospiraceae > RGIG6375. The sequence continues at coordinate 171 of CAMVOG010000149.1, forward strand.
TGGTGGACCCCGCCTCCTGGACCCCCCATCCCGTCTTCGCCGTGATGGAGAATCTGGGGAACATTCCCCGCCGGGATATGTACAATACCTTCAATATGGGCGTGGGCTTCATCATGGCCGTGGCCGCCGAGGAGGCGGAGAAGGCCCTGGAGGCCCTGGGCTCTCTGGGCGAGACGCCCGCGGAGATTGGGGAGTGCGTTAAGGGAGTGAAAGGGGTCGAGTTGAAATGGTAAAGACAGCCGTGCTCGTTTCCGGCGGCGGCACCAACCTCCAAGCCATCCTGGACGCCTTGCTCTTTGAGGAGATCAAAAACTGCGAGCTCACCGCCGTTATTTCCTCCACCCCCAACGCCTATGCCCTGGTCCGGGCCCAGAACGCCAAGGTCCCCACCTACGTGGTTGACGTGAATCTTTTCCCCAACCGCAGGACCTTTACGGACGCCATTATCGACAAGCTCCGGGACCTGGATGTGGAGCTGGTGGTGCTGGCGGGCTTCCTTTACGTGCTGAGTCCCCGCTTCGTCTCCGTTTTTGAAAACCGGGTCATCAACATCCACCCCTCACTGATCCCCGCCTTCTGCGGGGACGGCTGCTACGGTCTGCACGTCCATGAGAAGGTGCTGGCCTACGGCGTGAAGGTGACCGGGGCCACCGCCCACTTCGTTTCCGAGGTCACGGACGCGGGGCCCGTCATCGCGCAGAAGGCCGTGGAGGTCAAGGAGGGCGACACGCCGGAGATCTTGCAGCGCCGCGTGATGGAGGAGGCCGAGTGGCAGATCCTGCCCAAGGCCATTTCCCTTTACTGCGAGGGCCGTCTTAAAGTTGAGGGCCGTATCGTCCACGTACTGGAGGAGGGTGAAGCATGACCATCGTTCCCATTTTGGAGCAAAACGAGTATCCCGGCCGCGGCATCGTCGTGGGCCGCTCCGCCTGCGGAAAATACGCCGTGGTGGCCTATTTCATCATGGGCCGCAGCGTCAACAGCCGCAACCGCGTCTTCCGCCCCACCGAGGACGGCATCCGCACCGAGGCCCACGATCCCGCCCTGCTGTCGGACCCCTCCCTCATCATTTATCATCCCGTCCGCCGCCTGGGGGACCGGCTGATCGTCACCAACGGCGACCAGACCGACACGATCCGGGACTATCTGGCCGAGGGCAAATGCTTTGCCGCGGCTCTGCGCACCCGGACCTTTGAGCCGGACGAGCCCAACTTCACCCCCCGCATCTCCGCCCTGGTGGAAAAGGACGGAAGCTATACCCTCTCCATCTTGAAAAGCATGGGCGGGCGCTCCGAGAGCGTGCAGCGCTTCTTCTTCGAGTACCCCCAGCCCATTCCGGGCACCGGGCACTTTATCCACACCTATAAGGAGAACGGGAATCCCATCCCCTCCTTCTTCGGTGAGCCGGAGGAGATCGAGCTGCCCCCCGCCTCCCCCGCCGACTTTACCGAGACCGTGTGGAACGCTCTGAACGCGGACAACAAGGTTTCCCTCTATGTAAACTATATCTCCCTGGAGGACGGCAGCGAAACGGTCATCATCAAGAATAAGCATGAATGATCATGTCTTTGAATGCTGAACTCCGAACTATGAACTGAACGAGGTGACGCCCCATGGCTGAACTGATTTTGAAATACGGCTGCAACCCCAACCAGAAGCCCGCCAAGGTGCTGCTGGACGCGCCGGAGCTTCCCTTCCGGGTGCTGAACGGGCGGCCCGGCTATATCAATCTGCTGGACGCGCTGAACAGCTGGCAGCTCGTCACAGAGCTGAAGGAGGCGACGGGTCTGCCCGCCGCGGCCTCCTTCAAGCACGTCTCCCCCGCCGGAGCCGCCGTGGCGAAGCCGTTGACGGACGTGCTGAAAAAAATCTACTTCGTGGAGGGCATGGAGCTGAGCCCCATCGCCACGGCATACGTCCGGGCCCGGGGCGCGGATCGCATGTCCTCCTACGGGGACTGGATCGCCCTTTCCGACCCCTGTGATCAGGCGACCGCCGCCGTGATCGCCCGGGAGGTCTCCGACGGCATCATCGCCCCCGATTATACGGAGGAGGCTTTGGAGCTGCTGCGGAAGAAGAAAAAGGGCAACTACGTTGTCCTGCAGATGGACCCCGCCTATCGGCCCGAGCCGGTGGAGCGCAAGCAGGTCTTCGGCATCACCTTCCAGCAGGGGCGCAACGAGCTGCGGCTGGATGAGAGCCTGCTGCAAAACGTGGTCACCAAGGCGAAGGACATCCCCGCCGAGGCGGCCCGTGACCTGCTCATTGCCCTCATCACGCTGAAATACACCCAGTCCAACTCCGTCTGCTACGTGAAGGACGGCCAGGCCATCGGCGTCGGCGCGGGCCAGCAGTCCCGCGTCCACTGCACGCGGTTGGCGGGCAGCAAGGCGGACAACTGGTATCTGCGCCAGCATCCCCAGGTCCTCGCCCTGCCCTTCAAGGAGGGCATCGGCCGCGCCGACCGGGACAACACCATCGACGTGTATATTTCCGACGACTACGAGGACGTGCTGAGCCATTGGGAGGATTTCTTCACGGAGAAGCCCGCCGTACTCACGAAGGAGGAGAAAAAAGCCTGGCTCGCTACCCTGGACGGCGTGGCCCTGGGCTCCGACGCCTTCTTCCCCTTTGGGGACAACATCGAGCGGGCCCACAAAAGCGGCGTCAACTACGTCGCCCAGCCCGGGGGCTCCGTGCGGGACGACAACGTGATCGAGACCTGTGACAAATACGGCATCGCCATGGCCTTCACGGGCGTGCGGCTGTTCCATCATTGAGGTCAGGAAACAGGACTTAGTACTCAGTACTCAGAATTTGGAGGATTGGCTTATGAAAGTGTTGGTTGTCGGCGGCGGCGGGCGGGAACATGCCATCTGCGTCGGCCTCGCCAAAAGCCCCAAGGTCACGAAGCTCTACTGCGCCCCCGGCAACGGCGGCATCGCCCAGGTGGCCGAGTGTCTGGACGTGAAGGCCACGGATATCGAAGGAATGATCGCGGCGGTCAAGGCCAAAGGCATTGATTTCGTCATGGTCGCGCCGGACGATCCCCTGGCCCTGGGCATGGTGGACGCCATGGAGGCGGCGGGCATCCGCGCCTTTGGCCCCCGGAAGAACGCCGCCATTTTGGAAAGCAGCAAGGTCTTCTCCAAGGGCTTGATGAAGAAATACGGTATCCCCACCGCCGCCTACGAGACCTTTGACAAGATGGACGAGGCTCTTGCGTATATTGAAAAGCAGGGCGCCCCCATCGTCGTGAAGGCGGACGGCCTGGCCCTGGGCAAGGGCGTCGTGGTTGCCTCCACCGTGGAGGAGGCCAGGGCCGCCGTGGTGGATATGATGCAGAACGGGAAGTTCGGCGCTTCCGGCGCGCGGGTGGTCATTGAGGAATGCATGACCGGGCCGGAGGTCACGGTGCTGTGCTTCACGGACGGCAAGGCCATCGCCCCCATGCTCTCCTCCCAGGACCACAAGCGGGCCTATGACAATGACGAGGGCCCCAACACCGGCGGCATGGGCGCCATCTGCCCCACCCCCAACTACACGCCGGAGATCGCGGCGGTCTGCATGGAAAAGATCTTCCGGCCTACCGTGGAGGCCATGAACAAGGAGGGCCGCCCTTTCAAAGGCGTGCTCTACTTCGGCCTCATGCTGACGCCCCAGGGCCCGAAGGTCGTGGAATACAACGCCCGCTTCGGCGACCCGGAGACCCAGCCCATCCTCTCCATGCTGGAAACGGACCTGCTGGAGATTTTTGAGGCCGTGGTGGACGAGCGGCTGGGCGAGCTGGATATCAAGTGGAAGTCCGGCGCGGCGGCCTGTGTCGTCATCGCCAGCGGCGGCTATCCCGTGGCCTATGACAAGGGCTACGAGATCACGGGCCTGGATAAGGTCCCGGCGGACATTACCGTTTTCCACGCGGGCACGGCCCTGCGGGACGGCAAATACGTCACCAACGGTGGGCGCGTCCTGGGCGTCACCGCTACGGCGGACACTCTGGCTGCCGCTATTCATCGGGCCTACGAGGGCGTGAAGCTGATCCACTTTGAAAAGGCCCATTACAGAAAGGACATCGGCGCGAAGCTGATCTGACAGGTATGGAAGGAGACGGCATGAAAACAAGGTCCCGGCGGCGGGAGACGCTGCGCGAGCAGTTCAGGGCACATAAGGCCCTCACCGTCGTGTATTTCCTCATGCGGCTGGCGGTACTGCTGGTATTGGTGGCCTCCATTCTGGAACGGGACTATCATGCCGTTTTCTACTGTCTGATCACGCTGCTGCTCTTTCTGGTCCCCACCTTTGTGGAGCGGCGCATCAAGATCGAGGTGCCGGACCTGCTGCATATTCTGATCCTGCTCTTCATTTTCGCCGCCCAGATTTTGGGTGAGATCCGGGAATACTACCTCACCTTCCCCTATTGGGACGCCATGCTCCACACCATCACAGGCTTTCTGGCGGCGGCCATCGGCTTTGCCTTCATTGATATCTGGAATTCCTCTGAGCACGCGGCCATGAAGCTCTCCCCTCTCTTCGCGGCCGTCTTCGCCTTCTGCTTTTCCATGACGGTGGGCGTTCTTTGGGAATTTTTCGAGTGCTTCATGGACCTGACCTTTCACACGGATATGCAGAAGGACACCGTGATCCCTGCCGTCAGCTCCGTTCTGCTGAACCCGGAGGGGCACAACGTCGTCGTTACCGTTCCGGTGGAGGAGCTGACGCTGGGGGACGTGACCTTCGATGGGTATCTGGACGTGGGCCTGCGGGACACCATGAAGGACCTTTTCGTGAATTTCCTGGGAGCTCTGGTCTTTTCCGTGATTGGCTTTTTCTATGTGAAAAAGCGAGGCAAATCCCGCTTTCTGCGCCAGATCATGCCGCGAAAGAAGACCGAAAATACAGAACGCAAATAAAAAATCCTGCCACAGAAGTGGCAGGATTTTTTAGCTTCATTTTTACATGCTCAGCTCGGTACGGGAGATCAGATCGTTCTGACCGGTGCGGTGCATCTCCACGAAATAGACGGAGAAGCCCGCGATACGCACCACCAGATCCTTGTACTTTTCCGGGTCCTTCTGGGCCGCGCGCATGGTGTCGGAGGAAACGACGTTGATCTGCACCTCCATACCCAGCATGTCGAAGAAGTAGGTCTTCAGAAGGTAGATCAGCTTCCCGACGCTCTCTTCCCCGTTCAGGCAGCTGGGGCTGAACTTCATGTTCAGCAGGGTGCCGTTGGCGAAGTTGCGGCAGTTGATGTTGCCCACGCTGTTCAGCACGCCGGTGGGGCCGTTCTTGTCCATGGACTGGACCGGGGAGATACCGTCGGCCAGCGGCTCGCCGCTCTTGCGTCCGTCGGGGGTGGCGGAGGTGGACAGGCCGAAGGCCACATTGGTGGTCACAGGCCAGAGCCCGGCGCTCCAACCGCCGCCACGGATGCTGGAGCCCTTCTTCACGGCCTCAGCGAACACGTCGGAGGCCCAGCGGACCCAGGCGTCCGCCTCGGGATCGCCGTTGCCGTAGTGCGGCGCCTCGTTCTTGACGTAGTTGTACAGGTCCTCATGGCCCTCCCAGTTGTGCATGAGGGCGTCATACAGCTCCGCGGGCGTGCAGCGCTTGGTCTCCTCATCGAAGCAGAGACGCTTGATCATCTGCAGGGAGTCGGCCAGGTTTCCGATACCCACGCCGGCGATACCGGTGGAGTTGTATCTCGCGCCGCCCCACATGACGTCGGCGCCCTTCTCCATACAGCCGTCCATGGTAGAGGAGACGACGGGCAGGGGCATAAACTGGCGGGCGATATACTCAAAGCTGTTGGTAAGGCTGATGTGCATCTTGACAAAGAATTCCACCTGCTGCTTGTAGGCGTCCAGCAC
>CAMVOG010000150.1 GCA_947169005.1 uncultured Clostridia bacterium
CGAGCAAGGAGACGCTCAACTGCCCGATGTGTGTTCCCGCAGGCAGGGAGGAAAGAGAGTTCAAGTCTGTTTCAACATGATCAAGAAGAATATCGCTCCCTGCAGCGAAAGACAAAGCCGCCATGTCTCCATATTGCTTTTCTAAGTATTCTGACCACGCTGTATGATCCTTATAGTCTTCAATAGAGAGTACATCATTCTTCTCTTCACCATTTGGTAAGGAAAGCCAGTTAAGAGCTTTACAGATCCCTTTACATTTGTCTTTACGAATGGATTCACCAGCCTCGTATCTACACCATGTTTTAGTGCCAACCTCTGCTCTAGAGGCCGCTTCTTCAATCGTAAGCCCCAATTCAATGCGCCTTTGCTTAATTTGTTTTGCAAGCGTTTTATTTCCCTGGATGGTTTGTTGAGCCACTACTTTTACCTCCTTTGATGTGACATGTCATTATGTTGTCATTATGTCATATATGATTATCTCTGTCAACCCTCTTCTCATGGTTATTAAATAATAAATAAAAGCACCATAAGCATGAGAATCATACTTATGGTGCTATCACTGTGGCGGAGGGTGCAGGATTCGAACCCGCGTGGACTTTCGCCCTAACGGTTTTCAAGACCGCCCCGTTATGACCGCTTCGGTAACCCTCCGTGTATGTTAACTCCCTTGCGGGAGGCAACAACGATATGAAATTGTCTCAGTTTCCCTTCACGGGCGGCAAGACCGCCCCGTTATGTCCTGTTGCGGTGCCCGAAATCTTCTGCTCGCTGTCCGCTCGCAAGATTTCGACCGCTGCCACTCCTTTTTGCTCGCTTCATCCGCCACCGGCGGCGCTCGCAAACGTCCCCGCTTCGGTAACCCTCCGAATGAAACTTGCAGGCAGGATTATACACGAATCCCGTGCCGATTGCAAGAGGAAGAGCCGGAAAAAGCACTTGCGCTCGGATGCATTCCGGGCTATTATGGTTTTGCCAATTGCTGAAGCTGTCAGACAAAGGAGGCGCCTCATGCCCATCAACTTCGACGAAATCATCGACCGGCGCAACACCGGTTCCTTCAACACCGACGGTTTCCGTGCCGCCCTGCTTTCCGGCTGCGAAGATCTGCCTCTCCCCTGCCCGGACGAGGAGCTGGTGCGCATGTGGGTGGCGGACATGGAGTTTGCCGTGGCTCCCGCCATCTGCCAGGCCATCCGGGATCGGGTGGACAGGCGCATCTTCGGCTACACCGGCATGTTCGGCACCGCCTATGCCGACGCCTTTCAGGCCTGGTGCCGGGCGCGCTATGACTGGGGCTTCCCTGCGGAAGAGCTGTGCTGGTCTTCTGGCGTGGTTCCGGCCATTACCCAGCTGGTTGAGGACCTGGTAAGGCCGGGAGAAAAGGTTCTGACGCTGACGCCCGCCTACAGCGGCTTTCGCTCCGCCTGCCGGTATAACGGCGCAGAGCTGCTGCACTCTCCCCTGAAGTGCGAGGGCGGCCGCTTCACCGTGGATTTTGAAGATCTGGCCGCAAAAGCCGCTCTGCCCGGCGTGCGCCTGCTGATTCTCTGCAATCCCCACAACCCCACCGGCCGGGTCTGGACGGAGGAGGAGCTTCGCCGCATCGGCGGCATTGCGGAGGAAAACGGCCTCTGGCTCATCTCAGACGAGATTCACTGCGACCTTCTGCGCACAGGGCTGCGCCATACGCCCATGGGCAGGGTGCTGCCCGATTACCCCAGGCTCATCACCTGCATGTCCGCCAGCAAGACCTTCAACATCGCGGGGCTGCTCTTCTCCAACATCATCATCCGGGATGCGGAAGAGCGGCGGTGCTTTCGGGCCAGGGACAAGGTGGGCATGCTCAATCCCCTGTCTCTTGCCGCCCACCAGGCGGCCTATGAATCCGGCGCCGACTGGCTGGAGGAGCTGCGCTGCTATCTGGACGGGAACTTCCGCCTTCTGGCGGACTTTCTGGCCCGGGAGCTTCCGGAGACGGACTTCCACATTCCCGAGGCCACCTATCTTGCCTGGGTTGATCTGCGGCGCAGTCTGCCGGACGTGGAGAATCTCACCCTGTTTTTCGCCCGGGAGGCGGGTGTCCTGCTGGAGGGTGGAGACGCGAACTTTGTGGGAGATGCCGAGGGCTGGGTCCGGCTGAACCTGGCCATGCCCAGGGCGACCGTACAGAAGGGATTGGAGCGCATCCGCGATGCCATATACAGACACAGAGGCGGGAACTGAACCCGCCGCGAAGAAAGGAGAACGCACAATGAAACCCATCCTCATGTTTTACCTGGACGACTGCGGCTACTGCCACAAGGCCCACCGGGCCATGGACGAGCTGTTTGAGGAGAATCCCGCCTACCGGGCACTGGAGATCACGAAGGTGGAGGAGTCCCGGCAGCCAGAGCTGGCCGACCGCTATGATTACTATGCAGTTCCCACCTTCTACGTGGCCGGCGAAAAGCTCTTCGAGGCCCACATCGGCATGAGCTACGAGGACATCAAGGCCGAGGTCCGGCGGGTGCTGGACGCGGCGCTGCTCTGAACGACAACCCCCGCAGGGAGCATATCAAGCTCTCTGCGGGGGTTGTTTTTTGGTTTTTTCCTGCTACTTATTTCCGGAGCTTTTCCAGCAGGGCCTCCACCCGGACCGACAGGTCCTTCAGGGCTCCCGGCTGGAAGGGATCGGGGAAGCCTGCCTCGTGCAGCAGGTCGGTCCAGACCTTCTCGCCGCCCTGACGGCTCAGGCGCAGGTAGCGGGCGGAGGCGTCGTCATAGTCCTCCTGAGAGGCCAGCAGGAACTGGAAGGCCGCGGTCTGGGCCAAGCAGTAATCAATATAATAGAAGGGGCTCTCGTAGATGTGCATCTGGTACTGCCAGCGGGTGCCCTCCTCCAGATAGGGCATGCCCTCCATGGAGAGATAGGGCCGGAACTGCCGCTCCAGCTCCAGCCAGGCAGCGTTGCGCTGGGCAGGCGTCATATCCGGGTTTTCATACACGATGTGCTGGAAGGCGTCCACGATGGTGCCGTAGGGGATGAAGGACAGGCTCTCCAGCGCGTGCATGTAACGATAGTCCTCTGCCCGCTCGCCGAAGAACTTCTCCATATACGGCCAGGCGAAAAACTCCATGCTCATGGAGTGGGTCTCCGCCGTCTCCATGCCGCCGCACTGCAGCTCCAGAGCAAAGCGGTTGTCGGCAATGAGCCAGGCGTTGAGGGCGTGGCCGGCCTCATGGGTCACCACGTCCACGTCTCCGGCGGTGCCGTTGAAGTTTGCCAGGATGAAGGGCTGCCTGTACTTGGGGAAGTCCGTGCAGTAGCCGCCGCCCCACTTGTTCTTGCGGGCATCCACGTCGAAGGCGTCCGCTGCCAGCATCCCCTCGAAAAAGGCGCCGGTCTCCTCCCCCATGGCGTGATACATCTCTCTGGCCGCGGCAAAAATCTGCTCTTTGCCGAAGGGCCTGGGATCGCCGCCGGGGATAATGACGCCGTCGTCATAGAGCCTGTAGTCCTCGATGCCCAGGCGTCTGGCGTTCTCCGTGCGCAGCTTTGCCACTACGGGCACCAGATCCCGCCGCACGTTCTCACGGAAGGCCGCCACCTTCTCCTCGTCGTAGCAGAGCCTGCCCATGCGGCAGTAGCCCAGCTCCACGAAGTTTTTGAAGCCCAGCTTTTTGGCCATCCGATCCCGCACGTGGACCATCCGGTCATAGATGCCGTCCAGCTCCTCCCGGTGCTCCGCAAGGCCCCTGCCCAGCACCTCATAGCACTCCCGGCGGGTCTCCCGGTCCGGGTCCTTGGCATATTTCATCAGGGCCGCCCGGGGCAGCTTCTCTCCCCGGAACTCAAATTCCATGCCGGCCATCAGCTTGGAATACTCGCTGACCAGCTTGTTCTCCTCCACCATGTCCTCCACGATCTCGGGGCTCATGGATTTGCGCTCCAGCTCCAGGGTGCGGAAGAGGATGGGAGAGAGCTTTTCCTCCAGCTCCGCCTGGAAGGGAGAATCCAGCAGCGCCGCGGCATAATCCGCCTGCAGGCTGTGGACGGCAGGGCCGTTTTCATCGTAGTAATCCATCTCCGCCACATAAAACTCGTCCGCGGTGTTCAGGGTATAGCGCATATAGGCCAGGCTCTGCTCCGTCATGGACTCGCAGAGAAAACGCAGATAGTCCTCCCGAGCGGAGAGAATCTCGTCCACACTTCCGGCGTTTCGCACCCGGGCGGTCACGTCCTCCAGGACGGCTTTGGCCTCCTCCAGGGTCACGCGGCGATAGGGATATTCCGAAACTTTCATATTCACATTCCTTTCTCTCGTCTTTGCCTTGTTCTGCTGCGATTGTATCGCAGGCTCCCATCGCCGTCAAGGGGCAGCTTCCCTCTTGTCAGAAGCAGCCGGAGGATGATAGAATGGGAAAAATGCAAGGAGGGAGTTCCATGATCAAGATTATCGCCCGGCGCGTCATCCGTCCGGACTGCATCGAGGCCTTTCATACCCTGGCGCAGGAGCTGGCAGCGGCCTCCCGCGCAGAGGCGGGCAACCTGTCCTATACCCTCAACCAGAGCACCGCGGATGTGCGGCTTCACGCTTTTATCGAGGTCTGGCAGGACCAGGCCGCCATCGACGCGCACAACCGGTCAGAGCACTTCACCCGCATTGTGCCCCAGTTTGCCGCCCTGACAGAGGAGCGCCTGCCGGTGGAGTTTTTCACCGAGCTGTAAACCCTTTTTGCCGCCCGCTGGGGGCGGCTTTTTATTGGGACACAAGCAGTAGGTTTTTATGAAAAAAATTTCCCAATCCCTTGTCTGGGTTCTTGCAGTTTGGGAAAGCATCTGGTATTATGTAAAGTAAAGATTTTGTGAAAGAGGGGATCTGGGATGCGGGGCAAACTTCGAGCCTTCTGGCTGGCGCTGGCAGTCATTCTCACCGCCGTGGCGGTGCTGCTGTGCGTGGCGGCCACGCTGATGGGTTCGCTGTATATCCGCCCGTCGGGGGATCCGCAGCAGACAGTGATTCGCTTCTTCGACGCCGTCAAGCGCGGCGACACCGCTGAGGCCTATGCCTGTCTCAGCGACTACGAGTCCGCGGGGCTGGAGAACGTGCCGGAGACCAAGGACGGGCAGCTGCTGTACCAGGCGCTGAAGGACAGCTACGATTACACCCTGTCCGGCGACTGCCGGGTGGAGGGTCTGAACGCCGTGCAGCGGGTGAAGTTCACGCATCTGAACGTGGGCCAGGCCGCGTCCGACGCTGCCGCCAAGGTGGGCGACGTGCTGGCGGTTCTGATTGAGGAACGCCCCCGGGAGGAGCTGGCAGACGCGGAGGGCAACATTCTGGACTCCGTCAACGAGGAGGCCTTTCTGACCGCGCTGAACCAGGTGCTGGCGGACCCGATGCACTACACCCGCAGTACGGAGCTGGAGACGCACCTGGTCTACAACGGGACGGATTGGCGCATCGTCACAAGTCCCGAGCTGATGACAGCCCTCATGGGCGGACTCTCCTGATCTTTTCGGATATGAGGTACAAGCTATGAGCAATATGGACTACGATTTCAGTCTGGACGACATCCTGGCCGAATTTGGGGACGAGCCGAAGAGTCCGGCCGTCCCTGCCGGGAATCCCCCGCGGGCGGATGAGCCCCGGCGCCCTGCCGTTCGGGAGGACCTGGCCCCTCTTTCCCGGGAGGAACCGGAGCCCCTTAACCGGGAGGAGCCGGCGGCGGAGACGGCGGAAGAGCGCCCCTCCAGACGCCGGGAGGAGCTCCCGGAGGAGCCGCCCCGCAGACGCCGCACGGAAGCCGCAGAGGATCGGCCCCGGAAGCGCCGCACGGAAGCCGCAGAAGAGCGGCCCCGGAAGCGGCGGGAAGCTCCCAAGGAGGACGATCGCACCCGTTACCGCCCCGCAGCGGAGCGGGAGGCGCCCCCGAAGCGTCGGAAAAAGAAAGAGAGCTTCGGCACCCGCCTGGGCTTCGGACTGATCAGCCTGATTTTCGCAGGAGTTTCCCTTCTGTGCCTG
>CAMVOG010000151.1 GCA_947169005.1 uncultured Clostridia bacterium
CCCCCACGGGAGCCCAGCGCCGGGTGGTGGCGGAGGCCTTCGCGGATATGCGCTCCGGCCGGGTCATGACCCGCCTGGTCCAGGGGGACGTGGGCTCCGGCAAAACCATGGTGGCCGCCGCCTGCTTCTGGCTGGCCTTCGCCTCGGGTTATCAGTCCGCTTTCATGGCCCCCACGGAGATCCTGGCGGAGCAGCACTATGAGAGCCTGTCCAAAATGCTGGCCCCCTTCGGCGTCCGCTGCCTGCTGCTGACGGGGCGGCTGACGAAAAAGAAAAAGGAAGAGGCCTACGCCCTCCTGCGCACGGGCCTTGCCGATCTGGTCATCGGCACGCACGCCCTTCTCTCCGAGGGCGTGGAGTTTAAGAACCTGGGCCTTGTGGTCACGGATGAGCAGCACCGCTTCGGCGTGGAGCAGCGCACCCGCCTGTCCCAGAAGGGCCAGGACCCCCACACCCTCGTCATGTCCGCCACCCCCATCCCCAGGACCCTGGCCCTGATCCTCTATGGGGATCTGGACGTTTCCGTCATCGACGAGCTGCCCCCCGGCCGCCAGAAGATCGACACCTTCGCCGTGAAGGAGGACATGCGCCCCCGCATCGAGGCCTTTGTCCGCCGCCTGGTGGGGGAGGGGAGCCAGGTTTATATCATCTGCCCCGCCATCGACGAGAATGAAATGCTGAATTTCGCCGCCGTGGAGACCTACGCCGAGCGGCTGAAAACAGAGGTCTTCCCGGAGCTGCGGGTGGCCTGCCTCCACGGGCGCATGAAGGCCGCGGAAAAGGAAAGGGTCATGCGGGCCTTTCAGACGGGGGAGGCGGACATTCTCGTTTCCACCACCGTGGTGGAGGTGGGCGTGGACGTGCCCAACGCCGTGCTGATCGTGGTGGAGAACGCCGAGCGCTTCGGTCTCAGCCAGCTCCACCAGCTCCGGGGCCGCGTGGGCCGGGGAGAGAAAAAGTCTTACTGCGTCCTCTTCAACCAGTCCGACAGCGAGGAGAGCGCCCAGCGCCTACGGGCCCTTTGCAAGACCACGGACGGCTTCAAGATCGCGGAGGTGGACCTGCAGATGCGGGGCCCCGGCGACTTCTTCGGCAACGCCCAGAGCGGCCTGCCCGCCATGAAGCTGGCGAACCTGGCCTCCGATATGCGCATCCTCACCGCCGCCCAGCAGGAAGCCCAGGCCATCTTCGCCGCGGACCCGGAGCTGCGGGACAGCGAGCATGAGGCTCTCCGCGACGCGGTCAGCCGATACGATGAGGTAAGGCTGAATTAAACGAAACATTTCCGCTCTTTCCCCTTGCATTTTCTCCCCATTCCCTGTATAATGAATATATTCATTTTTGTCCCGTCAAAATATTCATTTTGACGGGACAAAACAGCGAAATGTGAGGAGTATCGTTTTATGCGTCTCAGAAAGATCATCGGCAGGCCCGTGGAGTACGTTTGCCTGCTGCTGGGAAATCTGCTTTTCGGCCTGGGCTTCAATCTCTTTTTCCGCACCAACGACATTGCCGCGGGGGGCTTCGGCGGCCTCGGCCTGGTGGTCAGCCACTTTATTCCCGTCAGCGTGGGCACGGTGGTCTTCGTGCTGAGCGTGCCGCTGCTGATCTGGTCCCTCTGCGTCCAGGGGGTCAAGTACACGGTCTCGGCCCTCCTGTCCACGGCGGCCCTGTCCCTGTTTACAGACGCCCTCGCTTTCCTGCCCACGATCACGGACAATAAGCTGCTGGCGGCCCTCTGCGGTGGCGCCTGCTACGGCCTCGCGGCGGCGACCCTGGTGCGCGGCCAGGTGGCGGGCAGCGGCAGCGATCTTCTGGGCCGCATGCTCATCACCAAGTTCCGGGTCCTTACCCTGGGCACCTTCGTCATGCTGGTGGACGCGGTGGTCATCCTCCTCTCCATCCTCACCTTCGGCAACGTGGAGACGGGCATCTACGCGGGGCTCTCCATCGTGGTCTGCTCCTTCGTAACGGACGCCATCATCAACGGCAGCAACAAGGCCTATATGTTCCAGATCATCACCCAGGTGGACGCGGACTATCTCTCCGAGCAGATCAGCCGGGAGCTGGACCGGGGCGTGACGCTGATCCCAGCCAAGGGCATGTACCGCAAGGAGGACCGGAACATGCTGCTGGTGGTGGTCTCCCGCCGCCAGGTCTACGCCATGAAGGACGTGATCAAGGCCCACGCGCCGGACGCCTTCGTGGTGCTGGTCTCCGCCAATGAGATCATGGGCGAGGGCTTCAAGGGCCTGGACGTGACGGTGCCCATCAAGGAGCTGGAGGCCGAGCGGGAAAAGAAGGGGAACTGAGCGGCTTTTCCTTGCGTATTTGCCGCTCAGCGGGTATAATAAAGGAACAGTATCCTCAAAGGAGGTCCACACGATGGAATGGATGGTCATTACGGACGCTTCCCAGGCTGAGGCCCTGGCCGCGCTGGAGGCACGGGGCACGGCGGACTGCCGCCAGAACGTCTTTATCAACGAGGGGGACACGGTCTATCTCTACGCGGAGCCAAGCGCCTGCGTGCGCTGGAAGTGCCTGGTGGAGAAGGAGGGCGTTTCGCCCGAGGAGGCGGCTCAGCCCGCCATTGCCCCGGTCTCGGACGCCAACAACCGGGAGAATTACCCCCACTATATGCGCCTGAAGCTGCTGCACACCTTCCCGGAGGGAGCGCTGCCCCTGGAAAAGCTGACGGAGAGCGGCCTGCCCAACGTCAAGGGCAGCACGCTCATCCGCGCGAAGCTGCTGAAGCTGCTCCAGGCGGCGGAATAAGCAACGAATCCCCCATGAGGCGAAAGCCTCATGGGGGACTTTTCCTTTTTCTCAGCCCAGCCCGTTCAGTCGGTCGATCTCCTCCGTAACGGTCTGGTACACACCCGGATAGGTGGAGCCCGGCCCGCCGCCGGTCATGCAGGGAATGAAATAGTTCTTGCCGCAGGCGGCGCAGATCTTCTCCACCTCGGCGCGGATCTGCTCCCGGCTCCAGTTTTCCACGTCCACCACGCCGTTGTTGATGCCGCCCATAAAAGACATTTTTCCACCGTATTTGCGGATCAGCTCCGGCAGGTCGTTGGTGGTCAGGCAGCCCTGCCAGATATCCACGCCCATCTCGATCATCATGGGCACCAGCGTGGCCGCGTAGGAATCGGAGTGGTGGATCACCAGCTGCACGCGGTGGGACTTGTAATAACCGTAGACCTGCTTGTAGGCGTCCAGAAAATACTCCGCGGTCATATCCGGGGACATGAAGGTGGAGCGCTGGCTGCCGAAGTCGTCGTGATGCATGATGACCTCCGGCTTCACATAGCGGCAAAGCTGCTCGGCAAAGCGCAGCTCCCAGTCGGTGATGTACTTCACCAGGTCGTGCATCTCCTCCGGGGCCAGGTAGAAATTGATGAGTGCGTCGTCGATGCTCATGAGATAGTGCATCTGCTCAAAGATGCCCGGCGAGACGGTGACAGCGGCGAAGCGCTCCCTCCGGTCGATCCGGGAGGCCGCCTCCGCGTAGGGGGCCCAGTCGTCCTCGTTGAAGTCCAGCGGCGGGGACTTGACGCTCTCCCGCCAGTTGAAAATGTCCTTGATGACCTTATGCGCCTCGTCGTGGACGGGGAAGGGGGCCACGACGCCCTCCTTCCAGCGGATGGTCACGCCCCAGCCGTTCACGCCCTCCCTGGTCTTGGCGAAGTCCTTCAGATAGCTGGCGGACATGGGGTTGCCCCGCACCAGCTCCAGCGCTTCGAACTGGTTGACGAAACGGTCCGGTCCCTCCCCGCGGATGCAGGCCAGCAGATTATCTCTTCTTGTCATCATTTTTATCCCTCCCGTAATGCTTCGGCTGATCTCCGTCGCCTGCGGCCGAGGATCAGCCGCAGAACGGAGGCTGCGCAGCCCAGAGCGCAGAGCCCCGCGGCCATCAGATGCGCGTCCCGCATGCTGAGAACGAAGGCGCCGTCCATGCCGCTGCCCTTGACGTAGTCCGTGACGGTGTAGCCCAGATAGCGGCTCATGCCCCCGTAGAGCGCCAGCGTGGCGAAAGCGACGCCGACGGAAGTGCCCGTGTTGCGGATCGCCGTGCTGGCGGAGCCGCCGATCCCCAGCTTATCCCGGGGCACGCTGGACATGATCAGAGAATTGTTGGGGGAGGAGAAGATTGCGGAGCCGAAGCTGACGACACAGAAAAACAGCGCCATCATGCCCACCCCGGAAAGCTGCGTCAGCGTAGCGGTCAGCGCCATGCCCACGCAGTGGATGAGCTGCCCCGCAAGACTGAGCTTTTCCCCGCCGATCCTGTCGCTGACGAAGCCGCTGATCGGAGAAATGGCCAGCGTGATAATGGGTGCGATGGACATGAACAGTCCCGAGCGCTCGGCCCCCATTCCCAGGACCCCCTGCATATAGTAGGGGAAGAGGATATTCCGAAAGGCGTTGGTAAAGGCCAGGATAAAGAGATTCAATACGCCGATGGAATAATAGGGGTCCTTGAACAACTTCAGGTCCAGCAGAGGCATGGCCCGTCGGCTCTGCAGAAGGAAGAACACCGCAAAGGAGGCGGCGGATACGATCAGCGAGAGCAGCACGGGCAGGGAGCCGAAGCCCGCTGAGGAGCCCTGCTGCAGCGCGTAGAGCAGCGGGGCCAGCGCCGTCACGAAAAAGCCCGCTCCGGCATAGTCCATTTTCTCCTTGTTTTTCGGCACGTCCCGGGGGAAGAACTTCAGCCCCAGGATCAGCGCGGCCGCCGCCAGGGGCAACTTCAGCAGGAAGATATAGCGCCAGTTCATCGAAGCCACGATCAGCCCGCCCAATGTCGGCCCTGCCAGGGAGCCGATGGAGATGGCCCCGCCGTAGAGCCCCAGCGCCGTGCCCCGCTGCTTCTCGGGGAAGGTCATGGTGATGATGCCCTGACTGTTGGCCATGGTGCAGCCCGCGCCGATGGCCTGGATGGCCCGGGCGGCCACCAGCATGGGGAAAGAGCGGGCAAGGCCGCTGAACAGGGTGCTGAAGGCGTAGATGGCGATGCCAATGAGATAGAAGCGGGTTTTGCCCACGATGTCGCCGAGACGCCCGAAGAAAAGAACGGTGACGGCTGTCATGATGGAGTAAACACTGACGATCCAGACGATGCTCCCGGAGGCGACGCCCAGATCTCTGCCGATCGAGGGCAGCGCGATGTTCAGCATACTGCCGTCCAGCCCGTCCATCAGAACCTTCAGAATGATAACGGACAGGATCAGCCATTTGAAGTTTCTTTCCTTGTTGATTGGTTCAGCCAAGGGTCAGCGACCTCCTTTCCGCGCGTCAGGAGCGCCTGCAGCAATGAATAAAGCGACAGAGGCGGCAGCGACACCATGGTGAAGCTGCCGCCTCCGATGCTGTTTAAGTCATATCTGCCTCAGGTCGCGGAGGGCTTGCCGCCCTGCTCTGCCCAATACGCGTCCACGATAGTCTCGATCTCGTCCGCGATGTAACGATCACAGGCGGGGAAGCCGCCGAAATGACGGTGCAGCGCGATACATTTCACGCAGTTGCCGTGATACCAGCAGTCGCTGTTCTGGCAGCGGCAGGCCTGGTTCTTCTTGTCCTGCGAGATCTTCTTCCACTTGTTGGCGACCTCGACGCCCCTGTCCACGCCGTCCTGCTTGGCCTGCTGGAACAGCCTGGCGCGGGAGCCGTCCGGATCATGGGGATCGATGATGGAGGCGTCGTTGCCGTCGGACTGGATCTTATAGTGCATATTGTAGCGGCGATCCTGGGGCACGCCCTCCTGCATCTTTTCGTCGAACTGACGCAGGCAGTCCGGGAAGCCGTCATAGAAGCGGTGCAGGGTCACGCACTGGGTGCAGTTATGGTTGTTGCGGCAGCCGGTGCGTGGGCAGGTGCAGTACAGCTCGTTGGGATCGCCCACGATCTTGTCCCACTCCTTGCGCTGCTGGAGCTTCTGCTCTTC
>CAMVOG010000152.1 GCA_947169005.1 uncultured Clostridia bacterium
CACGTTGGCCGCCGCCGCCGCGATGGGGTTGCCGCCGAAGGTGGTGGCGTGGGTGCCGGGCCCCAGGGTGTCCCGGGTGCGCTCGTTTACCATGAAGCCGCCCAGTGGAAGGCCGCCGCCAATGCCTTTGGCGAAGCTCACGGCGTCGGGCAGCAGCTCATACTGCTGGAAGGCGAAGAGGGTCCCCGTGCGGCCAACGCCGGTCTGTACCTCGTCGATGAGCAGCAGCAGCCCATTCTCCTTGCAGAAGGCCAGGACCTGGTTGACGAAGTCCCGGCTGAGGGGCATCACGCCGCCCTCGCCCTGTACCAGCTCCATGAGCACGGCGCAGGAATGATCCCCGGCAGCCTGCTTCACGCTCTCGATGTTCCCGGCCTCGGCGTAGGTGAAGCCCTCGGTGAAGGGGAAGAAATAGTTGTGGAAGCGCTCCTGGCCCGTGGCCTTGAGGGTCGTGACCGTTCGACCGTGGAAGGAGTTCAACAGGGTGACGATGTTGCTGTGGCCGGGGCCCAGCTTGTCAAAGGCGTATTTGCGGGCCAGCTTGATAATGCCCTCGTTGGCCTCAGCGCCGGAGTTGGCAAAGAAGACCCGGGACATGCCCGTGCGGTTTTTCAGCTCCGCCGCCAGGCGGGCGTAGGGCTCCGTATAATAGAGATTCGACACGTGGGCCAGCGTGGCCGCCTGGGCGGACACGGCGTTGACCCATTTTTCGTTGCCGTAGCCCAGGGAATTGACGCCGATGCCGCTGGAAAAGTCGATATATTCCTTGCCCTCCGCGTCCCTCAGCGTGGCGCCCTTGCCGCTGGCAAAGGCCACGGGGAAGCGGGCGTAGGTGGGCAGCACGCTTTCATCTGAAAGGCGGATGATCTCCTGTGAGGTCATGTCAATCACTCCTTATCTGAACAGGTCAAACAGTCTCCTTGGAACTGAGTACTGAGTACTAAGTACTGTTCCCTGACTTATTTCTTGATCATGGTGCCGATACCGGCGTCCGTCAGCGTTTCAATGAGGATCGAGTGGGGCACCCGCCCGTCGATGATGCTGCAGCGGTCCACGCCCTGGCGCACGGTCTCCACGCAGCAGTCCACCTTGGGGATCATGCCGCCTGTGATGACGCCGTCCTTCTTGAGCTTGGAGATCTCGGAAAGATGCACCAGGCTCAGCAGGGTGGAGGGGTCCTTGGGGTCCAGCATGAGGCCGGGCACGTCCGTCAGCAGGATCAGGATCTCCGCTTTCAGCGCCACGGCCAGCTTGGAGGCGGCGGTGTCCGCGTTGATGTTGTAGGAAACGGCCTCGTCCACGCCTTGTGCGATGGTGGAGACCACGGGGATGTAGCCCCCGTCCAGGGCGGTGGTCACGCTCTCGGGGTTTACCTTCACGATCTCGCCCACATAACCGTAGTCCGTCCCCTCCGCGTCCGTTTTGCGCACGGCCTGGAAGAGAGAGCCGTCCGCCCCGCAGAGGCCCAGGGCCTTGCCGCCGGTGCGGTTGATGGCGGAGACCAGGTTTTTGTTCACCTTGCCGCAGAGGACCATCTGCACCACGTCCATGGTCTCGGCGTCCGTATAACGCAGGCCCTTGATGAATCGGGACTCCTTGCCGATCTTGTCCAGCATTTCGTTGATCTCGGGCCCGCCGCCGTGGACCAGCACCACCCGGATGCCCACGAAGCTCAGCAGGACGATGTCCTTCATCACGGCCTCGAAAAGCTCCTGGTTTACCATGGCGTTTCCGCCGTATTTGACCACGATGGTCTTGTTGTGGTACTGCTGGATATAGGGCAGTGCCTCGGCCAGGATCTGCGCCCTCTCGTTGGTGGTCATTGTCATTCTCCCTTCCAAAAGTGCGTAGTGCATAGTGCTTCGTGCATCGTGGCGCGCGTTCTCACGTCCACTAAGCACTGATAACTAAGCACTAAGAACTTCTCACGTCCTGTAATCCCCGTTGATCCTGACGTAATCATAGGTCAGATCGCAGCCCCAGCAGGTGGCGGAGGCGTCCCCCTCCCGCATGGTCACGTCGATGACGACCTCTTTTTCCGTCAGCACGGTCTTGGCAAGGTCCTCGTCAAAGGCGAGGCCGCGCCCATCCTTGCAGACCTCCACGCGCCCGGCAGCGGAGGCGAAGGCCACGTCCACCTGCTCCGGGTCAAAGTCCTCGCCGGAGTAACCCATGGCGGCCAGGACCCGGCCCCAGTTGGCGTCGCAGCCAAAGATGGCCGCCTTGGTGAGGGAGGAGCCGATGACGCTCTTGCCGATGATCTCCGCCTGCTCCACGGTCTTGGCCCCCTTGATCTGGCAGGTGATGAGGTGCTTGGCTCCCTCGCCGTCCGCCGCCATGGAGCGGGCCAGGTCGATGCAGAGGGCGGTGAAGCCCTCCAGGAAGGCCGCGTAATCCGCGCCCTCCGCCGTGATCTCCGCGTTGCCCGCGAGCCCGCTGGCCAGCACCACGCAGGAATCGTTGGTGGAGGTGTCCCCGTCCACGCTGATGCGGTTGAAGCTGAGGGCGTTGGCCGCCAGCAGGGCCTTTTTCAGCATGGGGGAGGAGATGGCGCAGTCGGTGGTGATATAGCAGAGCATGGTGCCCATATTGGGGTGGATCATGCCGCTGCCCTTGGCGATGCCGCCGATGCGGACGGTCTTGCCGCCCACCGTGGTTTCCAGGGCGAACTCCTTCTTGACGGTATCGGTGGTCATGATGGCGTTGGCCGCGTCGTCGGAGCCCTGGGCGGAGGCAGAAAGGGCCTTGGCGGCCTCGGGAAGTCCCTTCTCGATGGCCTCGACGTTCAGCCGCTGGCCGATGACGCCCGTGGAGGAGACCACCACTTCGGAGACGTCCACACCCGCGGCGGCGGCAGCGGCGGCGGCCATGCGCCGCGCGTTCTCCATGCCCTCGGGGGCGCAGGCGTTGGCGTTCTTGCTGTTGGCGGCAATAACCCGGGCCTTGCCGCCCTTGAGCTGCTCGATGTCAAAGAGCACTGGCGCGGCCTTTACGCGGTTTTTCGTAAAAATGCCCGCCGCGCTGCAGGGGACCTCGGCCACGATCAGCGCCAGATCCTTCTTCGCGGGGGAGGAATTGGCCTTGACGCCGCACCAGATTCCCGCTGCCGAAAAGCCCTTCGCGGCGCAGACGCCGCCATCAATGTATTGCATGGTCGATCTTCCTTTCATTCCAGCCCGCGGCTTTCCTCAAAGCCCAGCATGATATTCATGTTCTGTACCGCCGCGCCGGAGGCGCCCTTTCCCAGGTTGTCAAAGACGGCGGTGACGCTGGTCAGCTCCCCGTCCCCACAGACGGTGATACGCAGGCGGTTGGTCTCCGCCAGGGTGGAGGCGTAGATCACGCTCTCGTCGCCCCCCAGGGGCGCGACGCTGACGAAATGCGCGCCCTCGTAGTGCTTCGCCAGGGCCTTGCGGATATCCTCTGCCGTTGGCGCGCCGGGCAGAAGGGCGTTGTGCAGCATGATCGTCGTAGCCATTCCCGCGTAAAAATCCCCAAGGATGGGCATGAACACCGGGGTACGGGTCAGGCCGCAGAGCTTCATCATTTCGGGCAGGTGCTTATGGCGCAGGTTCAGCCCGTAAATACGGTGGCTGTCGTGGCGGGGGTCCCGGGCCGGGTCCTCATACTCCGCGATCAGCTTCTTGCCGCCGCCGGAATAGCCCGTCAACGAATGGCAGGTGAGGGGATAGTCCGCCGGGAGGATGCCCGCCTGCCGCAGAGGATAGACGGTGGAAATGAAGCCCGAGGCGTGACAGCCGGGATTCGCCACTCGTTTGGAGGAGGCGATGGCCGCCCGCTGTTCCGGGCTCAGCTCCGGGAAGCCGTAGTCCCAGCCGGGGGCCGTGCGGTGGGCGGTGGAGGCGTCGATGATGCGGGTTTCGGAGTTTTCCACCAGTCCCACGGCTTCGATGGCCGCCGCGTCGGGCAGGCAGAGAAAGACCAGGTCCGCCGCGTTCATCAGCTTTTTCCGCTCGGCAACGTCCTTGCGCTTCTCCTCGTCAATGAGCAGCAGCTCGATATCCTGCCGCCCCTCTAAGCGGGAATAGATTTTGAGGCCCGTTGTGCCCTCTTTCCCGTCGATATAAATCTTCGGCTTCATACTCGTTCCTCCAGAAAGGCCCGCACCGATTCAAGCTGCTTCTCCACGCTTTCGGCGGAGGGGCCGCCCACCGACAGGCGGGCGTTGACGCAGTTTTCCAGCTTGATGGCCTCGTAGACCGCCTCGTCAAAGGCAGGGGAGGCGTTCTTGAATTCTTCGATAGACAGGGTTTCCAGGGTCTTGCCCTGCTTGATGCAGTAATTCACAAGCTGGCCCACGATCTTATAGGCGTCCCGGAAGGGGAGGCCCTTCTTCACCAGGTAATCCGCGCAGTCCGTGGCGTTGATGAAGCCCCGGCCCGCGGCGGCGCGCATATTCTCCGGCAGCAGGGTCATGGTGTCCAGCATGGCGGCGAAGACGGGCAGGCAGGCCAGCGCCGTGTCCACCGCGTCGAAGACGGGCTCCTTATCCTCCTGCATGTCCTTGTTGTAGGCCAGGGGCAGGGCCTTCATCACCGTCAGCAGCGTGACCAGGGAGCCGTAGACCCGCCCGGTCTTGCCCCGTACCAGCTCCGCCAGGTCGGGGTTTTTCTTCTGGGGCATGATGGAGGAGCCGGTGGCAAAGGCGTCGTCCAGCTCCACGAATTTGAATTCCCAGGAGCACCAGAGCACGATCTCCTCCGAGAAGCGGGAGAGGTGCATCATCATAATGGAGAGGGCGGAGAGCAGCTCCAAGGCGTAGTCCCGGTCGGAAACGCCGTCGATGCTGTTTTCCGTGGGTCGGGCGAAGCCAAGGGCCTTCGCCGTGGCCCAGCGGTCGATGGGGTAGGTGGTGCCCGTCAGCGCGCCGCTGCCCAGGGGGCACTCGTCCATGCGCTCCAGGCAGTCCTCCAGCCGGGTCACGTCCCGCCGCAGCATATTGGCGTAGGCCATCATATAATGGGCGAAGGTGGTGGGCTGGGCTCTTTGCAGGTGGGTGTAGGCGGGCATGATGACGACCTTGCCCTCCTCCGCCTTTTTCATTACCACCGCCAGCAGGGCCAGCAGCTCCCTGCGGATGGCGGCGATCTGCTTTTTCAGATAGAGGCGGAAATCCACGGCCACCTGGTCGTTGCGGCTGCGGGCCGTGTGGAGGCGCTTTCCCGCGTCCCCGATGCGGGCCGTGAGGATGGCCTCGATATTCATGTGGATATCCTCGTTTTCCTGGGTGAACTCGATCTTACCCGCCCGGATATCCTCCAGGATCTCCCCGAGGCACTGAATGATCTTCTCCGCCTCCGTGGCCTCGATGATCCCCTGGGCCCCCAGCATCGCCGCGTGGGCGACGGAGCCAGCGATATCCTCCTCGTAAAGCCGCTGATCGAAGGAAATGGAGGCGTTCAGCGCGTCCGTCAGCGCGTCGGTGGTTTTGTCAAAGCGTCCTGACCATGCTTTCATATCGGTACTCCTGTTATCGCGCATCCTCCGCCCCTGCGAGCGGAGGATGTCAAAGCGTTCTTATTTCAGCCAGCCCTGCTTGCGGAGGGCGCTGACCTTGATGGGCAGACCGTAGAGGTTGATGAAGCCCTCGGCGTCCTTCTGGTTGTAGTCGCTCTCGCCAAAGGTGGCGATGTCCTCGCTGTAGAGGGAGTTGGGGGACCAGACGCCGGCCTTGATGACGTTGCCCTTGTAGAGCTTCAGCCGCACCTTGCCGGAAACCATCTCCTGGGTTTTCTCCACGAAGGCGGCCAGGGACTCCCGCAGCGTGGTAAACCACTGGCCGTTATAGACCAGATCCGCGTAGGTGACGGCCAGCTTGGACTTCATGTGCATGGTCTCCTTGTCCAAGGTGACGGTCTCAAGATAATCGTGGGCCGCGTAGAGGATGGTGCCGCCCGGGGTCTCGTAGACGCCGCGGCACTTCAT
>CAMVOG010000153.1 GCA_947169005.1 uncultured Clostridia bacterium
AAATCCGTAAAGGCCCGCTCGAAGGGGGCGTTGTACAGGGTGCGCTCCTCGTCGGAAAGCGCACAGTAATAGCGCCCGTCCTCCGTCACGCTGACGGAATCCAGGGGGAAGCCGGGCCGTGCCCCCTCGGGGCAGGGCTCGGCGACGAGGCGCAGGCGCACGTCCGGGATCTCGGCGGTGAAGCTCCCCCGCTCGGTGATGAGGGCCACGCCCGTGTAGTATTGCAGATATACCGGGCCGGGGGCCCTTTCCGCGAGGGCGGTATAGTGGGCGATCATTTCCCCGTCGGAGAGCGTCCGCCCGCCCTCCCGGCGGACGTGCAGCCCCGGCTGCTCGGCGGCGTCCACGCCCTCCAGGAGCATGCCGCTGTCCCCGGCGATGGTGGGCATGCGGAGCATATCATAATAGGACCGCGCCTTTTGCAGGGCGTTTTCCACGGCGGTTTCCCCGTTCTCCCCCGGCGTAAAGTGCAGATTCAGCTCCGCCGGGGTGAGGAGGCGGATGGGCCAATCCCGCAGACGGTGGGCCATGCTCCGCCGCTTGGCGGGGTTGCCCGTGGCGTACAGCAGGGGGACGGGGTTTTCCGCCGAGGGCGCCGGGGCCGCGCCCGTCCGCAGCTCCGCGACAAAGGGCTGCACGCGATGCGTCGCCAGCTCGCCGCGGCTCATGGTGGAAAGCGCCTCCGCCGTGACCCAGCGGAAATCCACGGTCTCCCCCTCCTGCAGGGTGATGCGGTCCTTGGGCCAGTCCGTCTCGCAGAGGAACTCAAAGAAAAAGGCGTCTCGATCACGCAGGCGGCCCAGCTCCGTAAGGCTCCCGGCCTCAATGCCGGTCTCCTCCCGCAGCTCCCGCCGGGCGGCCTCCATCGGCGTCTCCCCCTGCAGGGCGGAGCCGCCCGCCGAGGCCTCCCACATGCCGCCGAGGATCTTGCGCGGGTCCCGCCGCATCAGCAGATACGTGCCGTCCCGATGCCGCACGAGGATATCCACGACGACGTGATACAGCCCCGCCCGCGGCTTCTCCCCCCGCACCAGCACCACCCCGGGCACCAGCCGGAAGTTTTCGTCATAGGCATCCCAAAGCTCCATGATGATTAGTCCTCCAAAAACGATCACAGAAACCGTGCCCGGTTCAAGAGCCGGAAGGCTTTGCCCTCCGCGTTTTCCACCGGCTTCTGTTCGGGGCCCTCGTGCCACCATTCTTCTATGAAGAACTGTATTCTTTCCAGCACGATCTCACTCTTCATGGCAAGCAGCTCAGCCCTGCTCACCCACTTGTACGCGCTCGTTTCGCCCTCCTGCAGCATGACGCTGTCTTTGTCGCAGTCCGTCACGCACAGATACTGCACGAAAAGGGTATCACGGTTTTTCAGACGGCCGATTTCTGACAGGCTCTCCGCTTTTATACCAGTCTCTTCCCGCAGCTCTCGGATGGCGCAGGCCAAGGGGGTCTCCCCGTGGATGGCGGAGCCGCCCGCAGTAGCCTCCCACATGCCTGGGAAGAAGTATTTGCTCTCGTCCCGCCGCATCAGCAGAAAGTCACCGTCCCGATGCTGGACGAGGATATCGCAAAACAGGTGAAAAAGGCCCTCCGGCACTGGGCCCGGCCTGGTGATCGTCACCCCGGGCACGAGCCGGAAGTTTTCGTCATAGGCGTCCCAAAGCTCCATGAATAGCTCCTTATATCTCCAAATACTGAGTCCTGAGTACTGAGTACTGAGTACTGAGTACTATGCACTATGCACTATGCACTATGCACTATGCACTCCTCTCAATAATTATCCGGCAGGTCGTTTTCCAGCAGAATCACTCTGGCCTCGCCGGGGCGGAAGGCGTCGGCCAGGGCCACGGCCTCCTGCACCGTGGCGGCCACGGCCATGCGGTCCGCGGCAAAGCCGCCGGCGGCCAGGCCCGCGGCGATGGGGCGGGTCTGCTTCTCCCCCACCAGCACCACGTAATCGCAGACGGCGGCGGCGTCCAGGCCGAAGGCGCGGTTCAACTCCTCCTGCTTTTCGCCCAGCTCCACCATGCCCGGCGTCACCAGAATTTTCAGCGCCTCGAACTGGGAGAGGACCCCCAGGGCCGCCCTGGTCCCGGCGGGGTTGGCGTTGTAAGCGTCGTCGATGACGACGCGATTGCCGCCGCCCACCAGCTCCAGCCGATGGGGCACGCTCTCCAGCCGCCGGACCCGGGGGACGAGCTCGCTCACGGGCACGCCCAGGGTACGGGCAACGGCGATGGCGCCGCAGATATTCAGCACGTTATGCTCCCCGATCAGCCGGGTCTGGAAGGCCGTCACGGTCCCATCCGGCTCCCGCAGGGAGAAGCTGCTGCCCCGGGAAGAAACCGTCACGCCGAAGGCGCAGAAGCAGTCCTCATAGGGCTCCTGCCCCGGCCCCGCCAGGCGGTAGCCCACCACGGGCCGGTCCGTGGGGCGGGCCGCTATGTATTCGTTATCCAAGTTGAGGAAGGCCGTGCCGTAGGAGGGCAGGGCGTCGATCAGCTCAAACTTGGTTTTGGTCACGTTCTCGATGCTCTTGAAGCTCTCCAGATGCTGGGGGCCGATGGAGGTGAGAATGCCCATATCGGGATGCACGATGTCGCAGATCTCCTGCACGTCCCCCACGTTGCGGGCGCCCATTTCGCAGACGAAGATCTGGTGGATGGGGCGCAGCTGCTCCCGGATCGTGCGCACCACGCCCAGGGTGGTGTTGTAGCTCTCCGGCGTGACGAGGACGTTGTACTTCGCGCTCAGCAGCTTGCCCGTGAAGAATTTCACGCTGGTCTTGCCATAGCTGCCCGTAACGCCGATGACCTTTAAATCGGGCATTTCCGAAAGGATGCGCTTCGCGTCGTTGATATAATGGTTGTTGATGGCCTTCTCAATGGGTTGATTGATCGCGTTGGCCGCCAGCACCAGGTAATAGGCGCAGAGGGCCGCCAGGGCGTAGAGCATGAGAAAGAAGTTTTGCTGGCTGCGGTTGAGGAAAAGGAGCAGCACCAGAATGGCGTGGATGATCCCCAGGGTCACGAGCAGGCGCTTGACCCGGGCCGTGAAGACCAGGGGCTTTTTCGCCTTTTTCGGCCGCAGGAAGAAGCAGCAGACGAGACAGACCAGGCAGGAGGCCCAAAGCCCCCAGACGCCGAAGTAGAGAAAGAGGGGCGGGATCAGCACCATCCACCAGAGCTTGCCGATGATCTCCAGGATGTGGTCATAGTTCCACTTCCGCTGGACCGTGGGCTTATAGGAATTGAGCTGGAAGATATGCACCGCGTTAAGCGCCGCCAGGCACCACACCCCGGCGAAGCAAACGGTCAGCACGATCAAAGCGACGGTTTCCATAGAGAGACCTCGATTCCGTTTGTTCAGAGTTCAGAGTTCAGAGTTCAAAGTTCAGAGTTCAGAGTTCAGAGTTCAGAGCTGCCCGAAGAACGAGTCCAGCACGCGGAAGACGAAGGCGGGCTGCTCCAGATAAGAATAGTGCCCCGCGCCGGCGACCTCCACCAGCCCCGCGTTGGGGATCAGCTCCTCAAAGACCTTGGCGTCGGAAAGAGGCGTGGCGGTGTCCGCCGTGCCCCAGATGAGCAGGGAGGGCTGGCGGATCAGCGGCATCAGCGGGCGGAAATCCTCGTTCACCAGCTTCACCAGCGTTTCCCGCATGAGGGGGGAGGCTGCCCGGTAGTCCGCCGAGCCGTGGCGGGATTTCAAATCGTCAAGCGCCTCCGGGAAGGCGGCCTTCACGGGACCCAGGGACAGGAAGCGCTTCCCCAGCTTGTAGGGGATGGCCTTCGCCTTCTGCTTCGCCGTCTTCTCATGCACCACGCCCGCCGCGTCCAGGAAAACCAGCCGCTCGTAGGTGAAGGGGCTCTTCTCCCGGGTCACCAGCTTCATGATGACGCGGCCCCCGTTGGAGTGGCCGATCAGCGAGCAGCGCTTGACGCCCATGGCCCCAAGGAAATGCTCGGCAAAGTCCGCGTAATCATCCGCGTTGAAGCTGTGGGGCGGCTCCGGCGTTTCCCCGAAGCCGGGCAGCTCCGGCAGCAGGACCCTTGCGTAGGCGGAAAGATGGGCCGCCAGGTCCTTATATAAGGAAAGATTCGTCCCCCAGCCCTGGAGGATGAGGATCACGGGGGCCTCCGGCTCCCCCAGCTCCAGATAATTCACGCTGAGGCCGTCGATCTCCACGCGCATGGCCCGCTCCCCCTTTCTTTGCCCGTAGTTCCCTAATTGAATATTATAACGCAAGCGGAAGGATATTACAATCTTTTTTTGGGAAAGGGCCGCCTTCCCCGCCCTTGAAATGCCCGGGGCGCTGTGGTATGATAAGAGGCAGAAAGAAAAAGGAAGGAGCGTTCCCTATGCCCTATATGCGCGTCAGCCTCACCGTGACGCTCACGGAGGCGGAAAAGCAAAGCCTGTACGAAAAGCTGGGTGCGGCCCTGAAGCTGATCCCCGGCAAGGAGCCCTGGATGCTGATGGCCGATATTGAGGACGGCCGCTGCATCTATGCCTACGGCAAAAAGATGGAGAACTTCGCCTTTGTGGACGCCCGCTATTTCAGCCGGGCGGAATACCATGCCAAGCGTGCCTTCGCCCTGGCCGTGATGCAGGCCATCACCGCCGTGGCGGGCACGGAGCCAAACAACATCTCCATGAACATCTTCGAGCTGTCCACCTGGGCGGGCTTCGGGGACATGAACGACGAATTTTATAAGGAGCCCGGCAACCCCTGGGACCGGGGCACAGAGGAAACATGAAGCTATTATTCAAGCAGCGCTTTTTCTCCTGGTTTGACAGCTACGATATTTTTGACGAGAACGGAAACGTGCTTTTCGAGGTCAAGGGTCAGCTGGCCTGGGGCCACTGTCTGAAAATCTTCGACCCCGCGGGGCGGGAACTGGGCATGGTGAAGCAGAAGCTGCTGAGCCTTATGCCCCGCTTCGACCTCTACCAGGGGGAGCGCATGATCGGCAGCGTCCGCAAGGAGCTCACGCTGCTGCGGCCCCGCTACCGCATGGAGGGCTTCGGCTGGCAGGTCGCAGGCAGCTTCCTGGAGTGGGACTACACCATCACCGACGAGGGCGGCGGCCCCGTGGCCGTCATTTCCAAGGAGCTGTTCAACTGGACGGACACCTATGCCATCGACGTACTGCGCCCGGAGAACGCCCTGGCGGCGCTGATGTTCGTGCTGGCTATCGACGCGGAAAAATGCTCGCGGGGCGATTAAGATGAAGGAGGACATTATGAAACTTGCCGAAGCGCTGCAGGAGCGCAAGGATCTGAATCAGCGGCTGGAGCAGCTGCGATACCGGCTGACCAACAACGCCCTGGTGCAGGAGGGGGACAAGCCCGAGGAGGACCCCCGGGAGCTGCTGCGGGAGCTGGACGGCGCCGCCGCCCGGCTGCAGGAGCTCATGGGACGCATCAACCTTACCAACAGCCGCACGGCCGTGGAGGTGGACGGGAAGTCCCGCACCCTCACGGAGCTGATCGCGGAAAAGGACGCCCTGGCCGTGAAGCTGGACGCCTACCGCCGCCTCATCGACGCCGCCAGCCAGACGGCCCGGGCCGCCCGGGGCAGCGAGATCCGCATCCGCGCCGCCGTGCCCGTGGCGGAGCTGCAGAAGCAGACGGACCAGATGGCCAAGCGTCTGCGGGAGCTGGATAACCTTTTGCAGGAAACCAACTGGAAAACGGAATTGCTTTGATCGCTATGGACAACGCGGAGAGCGGGGCGGGCGCAAGCGCCTGGCGATTGCGCGAAAATCGCCCCTGTATGGATGTGCCCGGGGGCGGGCACGGGGTTCGACTCCCCTTTTTACGCTTAGGCCCCGACGGCTTACGAAAGCATCGTAACGGCTTACGTTTATGAC
>CAMVOG010000154.1 GCA_947169005.1 uncultured Clostridia bacterium
CCATTCCTCAATTCCTTGCATCTGGGGCTTGACTTTTAATAGTTAGTCTTTCATTCGGCCCATTTTATGCGGGGTGGGATCGCTTCGTGCGTCCCCGCCCCGCATATTTTTGCGCCTTGCCCGGGATACTATGGAAAATGGAAGGAGGAGCCGAAATGTACGAGGAAAAACTGCGCCTCTGCGGGGAGAGGGCCGACGAAGAGACCCTGCGGGGGCTTAACGCCTGGTGGCGGGCCGCCAATTACCTCTCCGCCTGCCAGCTCTATCTGCTGGATAACCCGCTCCTGCGAGAGCCCCTGCGCCCGGAGCATATCAAAAAGAAGATCGTGGGCCACTGGGGCACCGTGCCGGGGCAGAACTTCATCTACGCCCATCTGAACAGGGTCATCAAAAAGTACGACCTGGATATGATCTACCTCTCCGGCCCCGGTCACGGGGGCAACGCCCTGGTGGCGAACACCTACCTGGAGGGGACCTACTCGGAGCTGTACCCGGACGTGAGCATGGACGAGGAGGGCCTGAAGCGCCTGTTCCGGCAGTTTTCTTTCCCCGGCGGCATCCAGTCCCACGCCGCGCCGGAGACTCCCGGCTCTATCCACGAGGGGGGCGAGCTGGGCTATTCCCTGGCCCACGCCTGCGGGGCCATCTTTGACAACCGGGAGCTGATCGCCGCCTGCGTGGTGGGGGACGGGGAGGCGGAGACGGGGCCCCTGGCGGCCTCCTGGCTCTCCGGGCGTTTTCTGGACCCCAGACGGGACGGGACGGTGCTGCCCATCCTCCATCTGAACGGCTACAAGATCGCGGGGCCCACGGTCCTCTCCCGCATGCCCCGGGACGATCTGCGGGACTATCTCCACGGCGCGGGCTGGGAGCCGCTCTTTGTGGAGGGGGAGGAGCCCATGGCCATGCACCGGCTCATGGCCGACGCCCTGGACGAGGCCCTGCGCGGCGTCTTCACCATCAAGGCCGCGGCGGAACGGGGCGAAAAACTGAGAAATATCCGCTGGCCAATGCTGGTGCTGCGGACGCCCAAGGGCTGGACCGGGCCCCGGGAGGTGGACGGCAAGGCCGTGGAGGGCAGCTTTCGGGCCCACCAGGTCCCCGTCAGCGCCGACAGCCCGGAGCATCTGCGGCTCATCGAGAGCTGGCTGAAAAGCTATCGGCCCAAGGAGCTGTTCGACGACGCGGGCCGCGTGCTGCCCGCCATCCGGGCCATGGCCCCGGCGGGGGAGCGTCGCATGGGGGCTAATCCCCACGCCAACGGCGGCGCCCTGCTGAAGGCCCTGCGGCTGCCGGATTTCCGCCGCTATGCCGTGGAGGTGCCCGCTCCCGGAGCATTGGAGGCCCAGGACACGGCGGAGCTGGGGGCCTTCGTGCGGGACGTGATGCGCCTCAACCGGGAGGCGCGGAACTTCCGTGTCTTCGGCCCGGACGAGACCCAGTCCAATCGCCTGGGCAGGGTTTTTGAGGAGACCAACCGCTGCTGGGAGGGGGAGATCGCCCCCAACGACGAGAATCTGGCCCCGGACGGGCGGGTCATGGACGCCCTGCTTTCCGAGCATCTTTGCCAGGGCTGGCTGGAGGGCTATCTGCTGACGGGGCGGCACGGCTTTTTCAACAGCTACGAGGCCTTCATCCGCATCGTGGACTCCATGGCCGCCCAGCACGCCAAGTGGCTGAAGGTCTGCCGACAGATCCCCTGGCGGCGCAGCATCGCCTCCCTTAACTATCTGCTGGTCTCCAACGTGTGGCAGCAGGACCACAACGGCTTCACCCACCAGGACCCCGGCTTCCTGGACCACATTGCCAACAAAAAGGCGGACGTGGTGCGCATCTATCTGCCCCCGGACGCCAACTGCCTGCTGTCCACCTTCGATCACTGCCTGCGCAGCCGGGACTATATCAACGTGGTGGTGGCCTCCAAGCACCCGCGCCCCCAGTGGCTGACGATGGAGGAGGCCGTCGTTCACTGCACCCAGGGCGTGGGCGTATGGACCTGGGCCTCCACGGACGCAGGGCAGGAGCCGGACGCGGTGCTGGCCTGCTGCGGCGAAACGCCCACTTTAGAGGCCCTGGCCGCGGCGGACATCCTGCGCCGGGAGCTGCCGGAGCTGCGCCTGCGGCTGGTAAACGTGGTGGACCTCATGCGGCTCCAGCCCGCTGAGGAGCATCCCCACGGGCTCACGGACGAGGCCTATGACGATCTCTTCACGGCGGACAAGCCCATCGTTTTCGTTTTCCACGGCTACGCCAAGCTGATCCATGAGCTGACCTACCGCCGCAGAAACCGGGACCTCCACGTGCTGGGCTACAAGGAGGAGGGGACCATCACCACCCCCTTTGACATGCGGGTGCAGAACGACATTGACCGCTTTCACCTGGTCATCGACCTGGTCCGCCGTGTCCCCCGCCTGCGGGAGCGGGGCGCCCATCTGATCCAGCAGATGCGCAACAAGCTGGTGGAGCATAAGCAGTATATCTATCGGGTGGGGGAGGACTTGCCGGAGGTCAAAAACTGGAAGTGGGGAGAACAGGCAACAGGGAACAGGTAACAGGCAACAGGGGACAGGCAACAAGTAACAGGGAACAGGCAACAAAGGAAACCAGACTGTTGCCTGTTCCCTGAGCCCTGTTGCCTTGTCTTATTGACACCCCGGCCCGTTCATTGTAGAATAGACGGGTCGAGGTGATCCTTTTATGAAGCTGCTTTTGGACCTCTTTCTGACCTTCGCCCGCATCGGCGTGCTGACCTTCGGGGGCGGCTACGCCATGCTGCCCATCATCCAGCGGGAGGTCGTGGAAAAGAAAAAATGGGCCACCGAGGAGGAGGTCATGGACTATTACGCCATCGGCCAATGCACCCCCGGGGTCATCGCCGTGAATACGGCCACCTTTATTGGGCGCAAGCACGCGGGCATCCCGGGCGGCATCCTGGCGACCCTGGGCGTCGTGTTCCCGTCTCTGGTCATTATTACGGTCATTGCTGCCTTTATTGCCAACTTCGCGGACCTGCCCATCGTGAAAAACGCCTTTGCGGGCATTCGGGCCTGCGTCTGCGTCCTGATTGCCAACGCGGTGGTGAAGCTGTGGAAAAAGGCCGTTATCGACCTGCCGACGCTGCTCGTTTTTCTCGTCGTCTTCGTCGCCTCCGTTCTTACGCCCCTCTCTCCGGTGGTCTACGTGCTGCTGGCGGCGGGGGCCGGCATCCTCATCAAAACGCTGGGGGGAGGGAAGAAGGCATGATCCTCCTGCAGCTTTTCTGGGAGTTTTTCAAGACGGGGCTCTTCTCCGTGGGCGGCGGCATGGCTACGATCCCCTTTCTCAGCGCCATCGCGGAGAAAACGGGCTGGTTTACCTCCGGGCAGCTGGCGGACATGATCGCTGTGTCCGAGTCCACCCCCGGCCCCATCGGCGTGAATATGGCCACTTACGTTGGCTTCACTACGGCGGGCATTCCCGGCGCGGTGGTGGCGACGGTGGGGCTCGTGACCCCCAGCGTCATCGTGATCCTCGTCATTGCCCGCTTCCTCACCAAATTCCGGAACAACCGCTTTGTGGACGCGGCCTTTTACGGGCTGCGCCCCGCCTCCGCCGCCCTCATCGCCGCGGCGGGCGTACTGGTGCTGCGGCTCTCTCTGCTGAACGAGACCGCTTACGCGGCGGGGGAAGGCTTCCTTGCCCTCTTCAACTGGAAGGCCATCGCCCTGGCGGCGCTGATCTTCGTGCTGACGAACTTCGTGAAGCCCGCGAAGAAGCTGCACCCCGTCTTCTTCATCCTCGGCGCGGCGGTTGTGGGCGCGGTGTTCCACTTCGGAGGGGCGTAAAGAAAACAGTTTACGGCTCGCCGCTTTTATGATATAATCCGTTCAAAGGAGTGATTGCAATGGCGATGCCCGCGGAAGAAACGGCCTATACCTTTGCCGACCTGCTCACCTGGCCGGAGGGGGAGCGCTATGAGCTGATCGACGGCGTGCCCTATATGCAGGCCGCGCCATCGAGAGAGCATCAGACGATTTCCGGCGCGCTTTTCCTACAGATCGGGAATTACCTGGCCGATAAGCCCTGCCAGGTCTACGCTGCTCCCTTCGGCGTGCGGCTCTTCGCGGAGGCGGAGGATAAGCCCGAGGACGTGGAGGACTATTTTGAGCCAGACCTCACCGTGGTCTGCGACCCGGAGAAGCTGGACGACAGGGGCTGCCACGGGGCGCCGGACTGGATCATCGAAATTCTGTCCCCCTCCTCCCGGAGGCATGACCTCTTTGTCAAATACAAGCTCTATGAGAAGGCCGGGGTGCGGGAATACTGGACGGTGGACCCGATGAATCGCTCCGTGCAGGTCTTTGTGCTGGAAAACGGCTTTTTCCGGAACAAGGCTTACCAGGAGGGCCCCGGTAAGCTGGTTCCCGCCGTGTTCCCGGAGCTGGAGATCGACGTGGCCGCCTTTTTCCCCACTGGCCCCGAGAAAAAGGAAATCCGCCGCAAACCTGTGAATCCCGGCGAAATTGAGCCTTGACAAACGGCGGCGGCTGGTCTACAATATTTGCAATATGTTTCAAGGCCATATGCCGGAGCCGGACGCGGTCCGGGCACAGCAGAGAGGAGACGGTCGGTGCGAGTCTCCGTGCCCCGCGGAAGGGGTCGCCGGTATGCCTCGGGAGGAAAGCCCGCTTTGCGGGGGAGTAGAGCCCGGCGGGTGCGCCCGTTACAGCGCGCGTGAGTGCGGGCCCCGGCCCGAATTCAGGTGGTAACACGGACAAAATCGTTCGCCCTGAGCTTTTGCTCAGGGCGTATTTCTTTAAGGAGGAAAAACCATGAAAGAACTGCCGAAGGTGTACGAGCCCCAGGCCGTGGAGAAGCGCGTCTACGACATGTGGCAGCAAAACCGCTGCTTCCGCGGGGAGAGGGACCCGAAGAAACGCCCCTTCACCATCGTCATGCCGCCCCCCAACGTGACGGGGCAGCTCCACATGGGCCACGCCATGGACGCGGCCCTGCAGGATATCCTTATCCGCTTCAAGCGGATGCAGGGCTACGCCGCCCTGTGGCTCCCCGGCGTGGACCACGCGGGCATCGCCACCCAGATCAAGGTGGAGGAGGAGCTGCGCAAGGAGGGCCTCACCCGCTACGACCTGGGCCGCGAGAAGTTCCTGGAGCGGGTCTGGGACTGGAAGCAGAAGTACGGGGACCGCATCGTGGAGCAGCAGAAGAAGCTCGGCTCCTCCTGCGACTGGGAGCGCCACCGCTTCACCATGGACGAGGGCTGCTCCAAGGCCGTGCGGGAGGTCTTCGTCAGCCTCTACGAGAAGGGCCTCATTTACAAGGGCAGCCGCATCATCAACTGGTGCCCCCACTGCGTCACTGCCCTGTCCGACGCGGAGGTGGAGTACCAGGAGAAGCCCGGCCACCTCTGGCACATCCGCTATCCGCTGACGGACGGCAGCGGCTGGGTCATCGTGGCCACCACCCGGCCCGAGACCATGCTGGGCGACACGGGCGTGGCGGTGAACCCCAACGACGAGCGCTACAAGGACATGGTGGGGAAGACCTGCCGCCTGCCCCTGGTGGACCGGGAGATCCCTATCGTGGCGGACGAGTACGTGGAGATGGACTTCGGCACCGGTTGCGTGAAGATGACCCCCGCCCACGACCCCAACGACTTTGAGGTTGGTTTGCGCCACAATCTGCCCATCATCCGCGTGCTGGACGACAACGGCTGTGTGAACGCCGAGGGCGGCCGCTATGAGGGCCTGGACCGCTACGAGGCCCGGAAGCAGATCGTGAAGGATCTGGAGGACGGCGGCTACCTGGTGAAGAC
>CAMVOG010000155.1 GCA_947169005.1 uncultured Clostridia bacterium
CCACGTGGTCGGAGGCGCCGAAGGTGCCGCACTTGTAGGTGGTGCAGCGGCAGGTAGAGAAGGCGCGGGTGATGTTGTAGTACAGGTCCATGACGTACTGCATTTCCTCGTCGGCGTAAGGATCGTTGTTGCCGTAGTGGGGCACGCGGTGCAGCGCGATCTGGCGCAGGTCCTCATAGCCCTCCCAGTTGGCGAGGATGGCCTTCAAAAAGTCCTCGCGGGTGGCGAGCTTCTTGTCGTAGACGATGTATTTCAGCGCCGTGAGGGAGTCGGCCGTGGTGGCCAGGCCCGTGGCGGTGCCGCCGTAGCTGTTGTACTTCGCACCGCCCTCGGAAACGTCCTTGCCGCTCTCCATGCAGCCCTCGGTGGAGATGGAGAGGTTGGGGAAGGGGAAGAGGCGGGGGTACTCGTGCTCCGTCAGATTGTTCAGAGAGGCGGACCAGGTGAGCATCCACTTGCAGATCTTCTCGAAGGCGGCCCGCCCGTCGCCCATGGTCTCCATATCATAGAGGTAGCCGGAGCGGACCTTCTCCGGGCACTGGGCCCCGTTGATGGGGTTGATGCCGTTGTTGATGGCCATGACCAGGGCGATGGCCCAGAAAATGCCGTTGTGGCCCATGGCGGAGCCGTTGGGAGCCGGGTAATCGTTGCCGAAGCCCGTGATCTCCTGGCAGCCGATGAAGGCAAAGTTCCGGGCGTCCTCTAAGGTGAAGCCCAGCTCCTTCATGATGGCGGGGATGATGACCTCGTCATTCTGCAGCAGGGGCAGGCCGCCCACGCGGGTGGCCGCGGCGATGGCACAGTCCCACATTTCCTTGGGGGTGTTCTTGGTGACGCGCAGGGAAATGGTGGGGTCGTGGAGGTCCAGGCGGGCCATGGTCTCCAGCACCATGTAGGAAACGGGGTTCACCGCGTCCTCCCCGGTGATGGGGTCGGTGCCGCCGATGGTGGTGTGCTGGAAGGAGTTGCCGATGCCGGCGGTCTGGGCGGTCTTGCCGAAGCCGCCGCCGTAGAAGGTGTTGATCTTGAGGAAGAAGCCGTCCACATACTCCTGGGCCTCGTCCATGGTGATGCGCCCGGCCTCCAGATCGGCCTTGAGGAAGGGCCAGGTGTACTGGTCAAAGCGGCCCATGCTGATAACGCCGGGGTCGTTCTCGGCCTTGAGGAACACGTCGTACATCATGGCCATCTGGCAGGCCTCCCAGAAGGTGCGGGGGGTCTCGGTGGCGATCCAGTCCAGGCTGTCGGCCCGGCTGAGGTACTCGGCCTTCTTGGCGGGGTCCGCGGCCTTCTCGGCCAGCTCCCGGGCCAGGGCGGCGTAGCGGCGGGTGAGGGTGATGGCGCCGTCGCAGGCAACGGTGGCAGCCTTGTAGAACATGTACTTGCCGATATCGTCGCCCATGATGTTGCCCTCGCGCTCATCCAGCCAGTCCTGGGCCTGCTTGCGGATGGCACCGTAGCCCTTTTTGATGATGTTCTGATAGCCGGGGGTCAGGTGTCCTGGCGGCAGATAGATGGGCCAGCCGCCGATCTTTCCGGAGGGGTTGGCCTGCAGGCAGAACAGCTCCTGCACGCCGTCGGGCAGCCAGTCCTCGGCGCCGAAGCCGCCCTCCAGCTCCATGCGCTCCTTGGCGATCTCCCGCAGCTTTTTCAGCTCCTCGGGGGAAATGGCCATCTTCTGGTGGGAATAGAAGGAATCGTCGTCCGGCGCGTGATGGAGGCCGTCCGCCTCGATGGGCCAGGTGTTCTCAATGTCCACGCCCAGCCAGGCCATGCCGCCCGCGGAGCCCCAGCCCTTGTTGCCCATGCCGCCGAAGAAATATTCGTCTTCATGGATGTTCAGCGGCATACGCTCCAGAACGTAGAGAGAGATATAGGGCTTTTGCAGCATGGGCGGATACTTGATGTACTTTTTCTTCGCCTCAAGCTGCAGACGGGCCTTCTCCGCGTCCGCGACCATGAGCCTGTCCCGCACCGCGTCACGAAGCCTCGCCACGCGCTCGGTATAAGGTTTGAAGGTATACATGGCAATTTTCCTTTCTTTAAGATTTGGCCGGGAGGCCCGACCATCCGTATGGGAACAGTATAGCACAGTTCTGTCTTATAAACAAGGAAAATCTGCGCAGGGCCCCATGGGGGGCCCTGCGCGGGAACGCCTTATTTCTTGTACTCAAACTCCAGCTCGTAGAGACAGACCGTGTCGCCCTCGGCAACGCCCATTTCCTCCATGCGCTCAAAGAGGCCGGAGGTGCGCAGGGCGCGGTCGAAGTACATGCGGCTCTCCGCGTCCCCGAAGTTGACGCTGCCCAGCAGCCGCTCCAGCCAGTCGCCCTCCACGAACCAGACCCCGTCCTCGTGGCGGATGGTCAGGTCCTCGGCGGTGCCCAGGGTGGGCTCGGGGGCCACGTAGTCCGGCTCAAAGACCTGGATGGGGGGCAGCTCCGCCAGCTTCGCCGCGGCGGCCTGCACCAGCTCCGTCACCCCCTGGTGGGTGGCGGCGGAAATTTCATAGAGGGGATAGCCCTTCTCCGCGATATAGGCCTTGAAGCGCTCGAAACCCGCCGGGTCCGTGATGATGTCGCACTTGTTGGCGGCCACGATTTGGGGCCGGGAGGCCAGGTCGGCATTGTAGCGGGCCAGCTCCTCATTGATGGCCTCGAAGTCCGCGATGGGGTCCCGTCCCTCGCTGCCGGAGGCGTCCACCACGTGGATGATGAGGCGGCAGCGCTCGATGTGGCGCAGGAAGTCGTGCCCCAGGCCCGCCCCCTCGCTGGCCCCCTCGATGATGCCGGGGATATCGGCCATGACGAAGGAGGAGCCCTCCCCGGCGTAGACCACGCCCAGGTTGGGGTAGAGGGTGGTAAAGTGGTAGTTGGCAATCTTGGGGTGGGCCTTGGAGACCACCGAAAGCAGGGTGGACTTGCCCACGTTGGGGAAGCCCGCCAGCCCCACGTCCGCCAGGAGCTTCAGCTCCAGCGTCACCTCCCGCCGCTGGCCCGGAAGGCCGGGCTTGGCGAAGCGGGGCGCCTGGCGGGTGGGGGTAGCGAAGTGCTTGTTGCCCCAGCCGCCGTTGCCGCCCTTGGCCAGCACCCAGGGCTCGGAGCCGGAAATGTCCTGGAGGATGCCGCCCGTCTCCTTGTCCCGCACCAGGGTGCCCCGGGGCACGCGGATGACGAGGTCCGCCCCGTCCTTGCCCTTCTTCAGTCCGCCCTGGCCGTCGGCCCCGTTGGGGGCCACGTACTTGCGCTTGTAGCGGAAGTCCATCAGCGTGGACATGTTGTCGTCCGCCACCAGGACGATGCTGCCGCCCCGGCCGCCGTCGCCCCCGTCGGGCCCGCCGGCGGCGATGTATTTTTCGCGGTGGAACGCTACCGCGCCGTTGCCGCCCTTTCCGGCGGCGACGGTGATCGTTGCCTTGTCCACAAACATGCGCTTTCCTCCTTAAAAAAACAAGACGGGAAAAGCTCCCGTCTTGTTCAACGCTTTGTTTACTCCGCGATCTCGTACACAGAGACCTTCTTGCGGTCCTTGCCGAGGCGCTCGAAGCGGACCGTGCCGCTCTTGAGGGCGAAGAGACTGTCGTTGCTGGCTCTGCCCACGTTGGTGCCGGGATGGATCTTGGTGCCGCGCTGGGTCACGAGAATGTTGCCGGCCAGCACGAACTGCCCGTCCGCTCTCTTGGGACCGAGGCGCTTGGACTTACTGTCACGACCGTTCTTGGTCGAGCCCATACCTTTCTTATGTGCCATTGAGTTACACCTCCAATGTTGAAGTTAAACAGACAAGTTTCCCGCTCAGCCCAGAACGACGGACTCGATCTGAACCTGGGTGTAGGGCTGTCTGTGGCCCTGACGCCTGCGGTAGCCCTTTTTGGGCTTGTACTTGAAGATGTGGATCTTCTTGCCCTTGCCGTTCTTAACGACCTTGGCGGTGACCTTGGCGCCCTCTACCACGGGGGTGCCGATGGCGTTGTTGCCGTCTCCGATGACGGCGAGCACCTTGTCAAAGGTGACTTCTTCCCCGGCCTCAGCAGGCAGCTTTTCGATGAAGACGATGTCGCCCTCGCCGACTCTGTACTGCTTGCCGCCGGTCTCGATGATCGCGTGCAGCATATTGCACCTTCCTGTATATCAGTCTCGCTATCCCGGGCGGGGAGCCATCCCACTTAGTGGCCCTTTCAAAGCGGCTTTGAAAGTATAGCATGAGAATGCGGAATTGTCAAGGAAAAATTTATGAGGGAACAGGGAACGGGGAACAGGGAACAGGGAACGGGGAACAGGGAACGGGGAACAGGGAACAAGAGACACATTGCAAATTGTCCATTGTCCATTATCCATTGTCCATTGTTTTATAAAACCTTCCCAGCACCCAGAAGGCCGCCACGGTGAGCACCGCCTCGGCAAAGACCTGGGCGAAGGGGAGGCCGTAGAGGGGCCAGAGCCAGTTGAAGAAGAACAGGGCCGGGATCTCCAGCACCAGCTTGCGCAGCACGGCGAAGACGAAGGCCTCCTTGCCCATGCCCACGGCCTGGAAGACCGCCACGGTGAAATAGTCCACGCTCAAAAGCGGCAGGGCCAGGGAGAAGACCCGCAGCAGGATTATGCCGTGGCCGATGATGGTCTCGTCCGCAATGAAGAGCCCCA
Source organism: uncultured Clostridia bacterium (assembly GCA_947169005.1). Classification (GTDB taxonomy): domain Bacteria; phylum Bacillota; class Clostridia; order Oscillospirales; family Oscillospiraceae; genus RGIG6375. Next base: position 4,644 of record CAMVOG010000155.1, read on the forward strand.
TCCAGAAGCGGGGGAAGAGGAAAAAGAGCAGGCCCATGAGGGTGATGAAGCTGAGATTCGCGGCCCGGGCCGTGCGGATGGCCCGGCGGACCCGCTTCGCGTCCCCGGCGGCGTAGTTGTAGCCGATCAGCGGCATGGCCCCCTGGGCGATGCCGTAGGTGACGTTCAGCGGCACCATGTAGATCTTGTTGCAGATGCCCATGGCGGCCACGGCCTCGGCCCCGTAGCCCGCGGTGAAGTTGTTCAGCACGGTCATGCCCGTCACGCTCAGCAGGTTCATCACCGCCGAGGGGACCCCCACCTGGAATACCCCGGAGACGATCTCCTTTTTGGGGGCGAAGTGCAGGGGATTCACGTCCACGTAGGTTTTGCCCCGCTTTTTCAGCAGCAGCACGGCGAAGTAGGCGCAGGCCGCGCAGTTGGAGAGGAAGGTGGCCAGGCCCGCGCCCTCCACGCCCATGTTCAGAAAGCCGGGCAGGATGAAGAGCGGGTCCAGCACCATGTTGAGGAAGCAGCCGCTCATGGTGCCGATGCTGGCGTGGAGGGTGGCCCCCTCCGAGCGGACCAGGTGAGCCATGGTGGTGTTGACGATGGCGGGCAGGGCCCCGCAGATCACGGTCCAGCGCAGATAGGCCCCGGAGGTGGCGCGGGTGGCCTCCGTGGAGCCCAGCAGACTCAGCAGCGGATTTTTCAGCAGCAGGCAGAGCAGGGAAAAGAGCGCCGCCATCCCCACGGCGCAGGTAAAGCCGAAGGAGGAGACCCGGGATACCTTTTCATAGTCCTTCGCCCCCAGGGAGCGGCTCATGAGGCTGGAGCTGCCCGTGCCGAAGAGATTCGACACCACGTTCAGTGCCATCATGGCCGGAGCCACCAGCGTCACCGCCGCGTTCTGCAAGGGGTCGTTCAGCCGCCCCACCCAGAAGGTGTCGGCCAGGTTGTAGATGACCATGACGAGCTGGCTGAAAATGGTGGGCACGGCCAGGATCACCAGCGCCTTCCGAATGGGCATGCGCTCAAACAGCTCGGTCCGGTCCTTCGTCTTTGCCATCTGCTCGCCCGACTGGAGGCCAAAGGCGGAGAAACCCATTACTTCTCCTATTT
>CAMVOG010000156.1 GCA_947169005.1 uncultured Clostridia bacterium
GGCGTCGATCTCGTCGAAGATCAGGGTGCCCACCACATCGTATGCGGCGAAGACGCTTTTCATGGCCAGCATGATGCGGCTCAGCTCGCCGCCGGAGGCGATGCGGGCGATACGGCCCGGCTCCTCCCCCGGGTTGGCGGAGAGCAGGAAACGCACCGTGTCCGCCCCCGTAGAGTCAAAGCCCTCCTCGCCCTCCTTGGACAGCAGCTCCACCTCAAAGCGGGCGGCGGGCATGTTCAGCCCGGCCAGCTCCGCCTCCACGGCCCGGGCCAGCCGCTCCCCGGCCTCCCGGCGGCGGGCGGTGAGCCCCGCGGCCAGGTCCAGGACCTTTTTCTTCTGCTCGCGCAGCTCCCGTGCGGCCTTCTCCGTGTTCTCCGTGAGGGCCTCCAGATCCTCCAGCTCGTTCTCGGCGCTTTGGAGCCAGGCGGTCATTTCCTCCACGCTGCCGTACTTCTTCCGCAGACGGCTGAGAACCGAGAGGCGGCTCTCCACCCGGTCCAGCTCGCCGGGGGAAAAGTCCAGTTCGTCCAGCATCTGCGCCATGCGCTCGGCAAGGTCCTCCGCCCGGTAGCGCAGATCGCTGAGCTCCCCGGCCAGCTCCTCCAGGCTTTCCGTATAGCGGCGGGCGGTGGACAGCTCCCCCTCCGCCTCCTGGATCATGGCCAGGGCCCCGTCCGAGCTTTCACCGCCGTAGAGGGCCTGGTAGGCCCCATGGAGTCCACCCGTGATCCGCTCGGCGTTCACCAGAAGGGTGCGGCGCTCGCTGAGCGCTTCCAGCTCCCCCTCCTTTGGCTCCGCCTGGCGGATCTCCTTAACGCGCTTGCGCAGACTCTCGATGCGGTAGTCCTTGTCCTCCTCGCTGCGGCGCAGCGCCTCAAGCCGCTCCTTGAGAGCGGCGTATTCCTTATAGGCGGCGGCATAGGTTTCCAGCTCCGGCCCCAGGGCGGCGTAGCCGTCCAGATAGGCCCGGTGACTGGCCTCGCTCAAAAGACGGCGGCCGTCGTTCTGCCCGTGCACGTCGATCAAGAGGTCCCCCAGCTCCCGGAGCTGGGCGGCGCTGACGGGCACGCCGTTGACCCGGCAGGTACTCTTCCCCTCCGCCGTGATGCGGCGGGTGACGACCAGCTCGCCCTCCTCGCTTTCCACGCCGTTTTCCTCCAGCCAGGCGCGGCAGGGGCCCTCCGCCGTCAGCTCCGCGCTGATGAGGGCCGCGGAGGCGCCGCTGCGCACCAGTTCCTTGGAGGAGCGGGCGCCCAGGATGGCGTTGATGGAGTCGATGACGATGGATTTGCCCGCGCCGGTCTCGCCGGTGAGGACGTTCAGCCCGGGGCCGAACTCAATGTCCGCCCGCTCAATAACGGCAACGTTTTCGATATGCAGCAAGCTCAGCATAGGCTTTCACCCGCCTTCCCCGGTCATTTTCACCGGTCCTGCAGGACCGCGTGGATCTCGTTGACGAAGCTGCGGGCCGCCGCCGTGTCCTCCATGGCCAGGAAGGCCGTGTCGTCCCCGGCCAAAGAACCCACCAGCTCCCGGATGTTCATGGCGTCTATGGCCGAGCAGGCGGCGGGGGCCAAGCCCGGCAGGGTCTTGAGGACCACTAAGTTCTGGGCGGAGGCACAGGAGGTGACGGACTCCCGGAAAATGGTGCGCAGCCGGTCCGTATAGTTGGGGCTGCCCGTCTCCGCCGGGGCGGCGTACTTATAGCCGCCGCTCTTGCTGAGCTCCTTGACCAGGCGCAGCTCCCGCATATCCCGGGAAACGGTGGCCTGGGTGCTCTTGAAGCCATGCTCTCCCAGGGCCTCAATGAGCTGATTCTGGGTCTCGATATCCCGCTCCTCAATGATCTCCAGGATCTTCTTCTGTCTGGCGTTTTTCATATCGTATATTCCTTCCTGAGTACTGATTCTGCGTACTGAGTACTGATTCTGCGTACTGAGTACTGATTCTGCGTACTGATAACGGACTGTCATATCCTCGCGTTCAGCTTGCTGTTGACGATCTCATAAAAGCTGCGCTTGTCCCCCACAATGAGGCGCGTGGCGCGCTCCGAGCGGCGGACGCGGACCTCGTCCCCCACCTGCAGGGGGAAGGGCCGGTCCCCGTCCACGGAAAGGACGGCCTCAAAGCTCTGGCGGGCCTCCGGCACCACCGTCACCACCCGCTCCGGGGACAGGACCACGGTCTTGGCATTCAGGGCGTGGGCACAGATGGGCGTCAGAATGAGGTTATGGGCCACGGGCTCCACGATGGGGCCCCCGGCGGACATGGAATAGGCCGTAGAGCCCGTGGGGGTCGCCACGATGACGCCGTCCCCGGAAAAGGCGGAGGTCACGACGCCGTCGGCGTAGACCGTGAGGCTCACGGGATGGGAGCCTGCCGAGCGGATCACCGCCTCGTTGAGGCCCAGGGCCTCATGGAGCTTTTCCCCGCCCCGCCATACCTCGGCCTCCACCATCATGCGCTCCTCGGTGGCATAGTCGCCCCGCAGGACCCGGTCCAGGGCCTCTTCCACTTCCTCGGGCTCCAGGGCCGCGATGAAGCCCTTGTGCCCGTAGTTGATGCCCAGGATGGGAATGTCCGCCCGGGCCGCCAGCTTGGAGCCGGACAGGATCGTGCCGTCCCCGCCCAGGCAGAGCATCAGCTCCGCCCCCTCCAGGGCCTCCTCCGGGCCGCAGAGCAGCTCCGGCCTTGGAAAATCCGGCAGGGGCGTGAAAGGGGAGCAGACCCGGCAGGTGAAGCCCCGGGCCTCCAGTTTTTCCGCCAGAGCGGCGGCGGGGGCGGCGTTGTCGCCGCCGACGTAGAGAACGATGCTCATTTGCCGCTCTCCCCCTTCAGAGCCTCATGGGAGGCCTCGGCCACCGCGTCGGTGTCCAGCTCCGGGGCCTCGCCCCCCTGGACCAGGTGGCCCAAATATTCAATGTTTCCTTCGGGGCCCTTGATGGGGGAAAAGGTCAGCCCCGTCAGCGCAAGGCCCAGGGAGGCGGCGTTCTCCCGGAAGGCACGCAGGACCTCCTTGTGGGTCTCCAGCTCCCGGACGACGCCTTTTTTGCCCACCTTGTCCTTCCCCGCCTCGAATTGCGGCTTGATGAGGCAGACGATCTCCCCCGTTGGGGAAAGCAGCTCCTTTACGGCGGGCAGCACCAGCCGCAGGGAGATGAAGGACACGTCCAGGGAGGCCAGCTCGATGGGGTCCGGCACCTGCTCCCGGGTGACATAGCGGATATTGGTCCGCTCCATTACCACCACCCGCTCGTCGCTGCGGACGGACCAGGCAAGCTGCCCGTAGCCCACGTCGATGGCATAGAGCTTCTTCGCCCCCCTTTGCAGGAGGCAGTCGCTGAAGCCGCCCGTGGAGGCGCCGCAGTCCAGGCAGATCTTCCCCGCCGGGTCCACGCCGAAGGTATCCAGCGCCTTTTCCAGCTTGAGCCCGCCCCGGCTGACGAAGGCCGGGGCCGCGCCCCGCAGCTCAATGACCGCGTCCTCCGCCACGGGGGCGCCGGCCTTATCCACCCGCTGTCCGGCCACGAAGACCAGGCCGCTCATGATATCGGCCTTGGCCCGCTCCCGGCTGGGGGACAGGCCCCGCTGCACCAGCAGCACGTCCAGTCGTTCTTTCTTCATGGTTCATTCTCCTTTTCGGGGAAAAAACGCTCGATGATCCGGCGGGCAATGCTCTCCGCGTCCAGCCCCCGGCTATGCAGCAGCTCCGCCACGGTGCCCTGGGGCACGAAACGCTCCTCCAGGTCCATGAGCAGGGCGGGACAGGCGGCCCCCGCCTCCGCAAGGCGGCTCAGCAGCTCACGCCCCACGGTATCGGGCCCGGCGGCCTCCTCCGGGAAGGCCAGCCGCCCGGTTTTCATAAGGCTCCGGCGAATGGGCTCCGGGTCCAGGGGCTTGAGCTGCCCCAGCTTCAACAGCTCCACGGAAACGCCCCGGGCCTCCAACAGCTCCGCCGCTTCGGCGGCCTCGTTGACCAGGGTCCCATAGCAGACAAGGGTGAGATCGCTGCCCTCCCGCAGGCATTTCAAGGGCGCGGCCCCGCCCTCGGTGTAAGCTCCCTCCCCGCCCCGGGGATAGCGGAGCGCCACGGGCCCCTCCGCCGCCACGGCGGCGCGAAGCATATCCCGCAGCTCGGCATAGCTGGCGGGGGCATAGAGCCGCAGGCCCGGGACCTGGCGCAGATAGCCCACGTCAAAAACACCCTGGTGGGTCTCTCCGTCCGCGCCCACAAGCCCGGCCCGGTCCACGGCAAAGACCACATGAAGCCCCAGGATCGCCACGTCATGCAGCAGCATGTCGTAGCCCCGCTGGAGAAAGGTGGAATACACGGCGAAGACCGGGATCATGCCCTGCTTCGCCATGCCCGCCGCCATACTGACGGCGTGGCCCTCCGCGATGCCCTCGTCAAAAAAGCGCTCGGGAAATCGCCGGGCGAAATCGACCAGGCCAGTCCCGTCCGGCATGGCCGCCGTAACGGCGCAGAGGCGAGGCTCCTTCTCCGCCAGGGCGCAGAGCTCCCGGCCGAAGACGGCGGAAAAGCATTCCTTCGGCTGGGTGGAAAGGCCCACGGCGGGGTCAAAGGGGCCCACGGCATGGTAGGCGTCCGGGTCCCGTTCCGCGGGAGCGTAGCCCTTGCACTTTTTCGTGACCACATGCAGCAGCACCGGCTCCCGCAGGGACCGGGCGTGCTCCAGCATATATTCCAGGCGCTTCACGTCGTGCCCGTCCACGGGGCCCAGGTAATGAAAGCCCATTTCCTCAAAGAAGCTGCAGTTGAAGATGGCTACCTTCAAGGCCGTTTTCAGCTTGTGATTGAAGCGGTAGAGCCGCTCGCCTCCGGGCAGAGACAGGAGCACGCGGCGGTAGACCCGCTTGAAGTGATAGTAGCCGGGCTTCGTGCGCTGGCGGGCCAGGCTTTTGGCGATGCCGCCCACGTTACGGGTGATGGACATGCCGTTGTCATTCAGAATGACGATCAGGGGCTCCCCGCTCTGGCCAGCGTTGTTCATGCCCTCGTAGGCCAGGCCGCCGGTCATGGCTCCGTCCCCCAGCACGGCCACCACGTCGTAGTCCTCGCCCCGCAGGGTCCGGGCCCGGGCCATGCCCAGGGCCAGGGAAATGGAATCCGAGGCGTGGCCCGCGATGAAGGGGTCGCAATCAGACTCCCCCGGCTTGGGGAAGCCGGAAAGGCCGCCGAAGCGCCGCAGGGTGGAGAAAGCCTCCCGCCGCCCCGTCAGCAGCTTGTGGACGTAGGACTGGTGCCCCACGTCGAATAATATACGGTCCTTCGTCGGGTCAAAGACCCGATGGAGGGCCACCGTCAGCTCCACGACGCCCAGGTTGGAGGCCAGATGACCCCCGGTTTTGGAAACGCTGTCCACCAAAAAGGCGCGCAATTCCCCGCAGAGGGGCTCCAATTCCCCTCTGTCCAGCTTTTTCACGTCCTCAGAAGAGACGATCCTATCCAAAAGTTTGCTCAAAACGCAACTCTCCGTATTGTTTACAGAATATGCCTTCCATGCATATTCATTTATACATGGCTACTATAACAAATATTCATGCATAATTCAAGGCTTATTCAAGATTTCTTTGGAAAACGAGGGAACAGGGCTCAGGCAGCAGGGCTCGGCGTCGGTGGCGGACGCAAAAGGTCCCGGCACGAGGCCGGGACCTTCTCAGTGTGTCGACAAAGTGTCGACACACTGAGCATGAAAAAGGAAAATCTGTCCG
>CAMVOG010000157.1 GCA_947169005.1 uncultured Clostridia bacterium
GACCACCGAGATCTACACTCTTTCCCTACACGACGCTCTTCCGATCTGCTGGACAAGGTCAGCAAGAAGTACGAGGGCCTGGACGGCACGGAGCTGGCGATCTCCGAGTCCCAGGAGCGCATGGCCGTGGTGGTGGCGGCGGAGAACGCCAAAGCCTTCATCGCCCGGGCTTTGGGCGAGAATCTGGAGGCCGCCGTGGTGGCCGAGGTCACGGCCTCGCCCCGCATGGTCATGGAGCTCAAGGGCCGCACCATCGTGGATATCTCCCGGGAGTTCCTGTCCTCCAACGGCGCGGCGAAGTACATCACCGCCCGCGTCCCCGCCCGCCAAAAGGCGGCGGAGGCCGCCCCGGAGAACGCCGCGGACTTCCTGCTGGCGAAGCTCTCCAACCTGAACTTCTGCTCTCAGCGGGGCCTGGGGGAGCGCTTTGATGGCTCCATCGGCGCGGGCAGCGTCCTCATGCCCTTCGGCGGCAAGACCCAGCTCACCCCCGCCCAGGTCATGGCGGCCCTGCTCCCTGTGACGGAGGGCCGCAGCGAGACCGCCTCCGTCATGTCCTTCGCCTTCGATCCCGCTGCCTCCAAGGCGGACCCCTTCCTGGCCGCTTACCGGGCCGTGCTGCTCTCCTGCGCCAAGCTGGTGGCCGCTGGCTGTGACCGGGAAAAGATCTATATGTCCTTCCAGGAATTCTTTGAAAAGCTGCGCCGGGAGCCGGAGCGCTGGGGCAAGCCTCTCTCCGCCCTCCTGGGCGCTCTGCGGGCTCAGCTGGGCCTGGGCGTGGCCGCCATCGGCGGCAAGGACTCCATGTCCGGCAGCTTCATGGACCTGGACGTGCCCCCCACGCTCATTTCCTTTGCCATCGCCCCCAACGACGCGGCGAAGGTCCTGTCCCCGGAGCTGAAGAAGCCCGGCTCCCGCCTCTGGCTTTTCCTGCCCGAGGACGAGAGCTGCGCGGCCGTCGCCGCCGCCTGGGACCGCTTCCACGCCGCCGCGGAGGAGGGGAAGGTCCTCTCCGCCTGGGCCGTGGATTCCGGGCGCGCCATCGGCGGCGTCTTCAAAATGGCCGTGGGCAACGGTATCGGCTTCCGCTCCATGGCGGACGAGCTTCTCCTCTGCGACAGGGTGGGCGCAATCCTGGCCGAATCGGACGAGGAGGAAATGCCCGGTGCCATCCTCCTGGGCTATACCAGCGAGGAGCCTGCCCTGGAGCTCTGCGGACGCAAGCTCCCGCTGGCCGAGCTGATCGCCAAGTGGGAAGCCCCCCTGGAGGGCGTTTTCCCCACCCGCGCCGCCGCCACCGGCAAGGCGGAGCCCGCCTCCTTCGATAAGGTCCTCTGGCGCGCTCCCGCCGTTCTCTGCCCCCAGCCCCAGGCCGTGATCCCCGTATTTCCCGGCACCAACTGTGAATACGATACCGCCGCCGCCGTCCGCGAGGCGGGCGGCAAGGCCAGGCTGGTGCTGATCCGCAACGTCACCGCCGATGAGCTGCGCCGCAGCTCCGAGGAGCTGGCCGCCGCCATCCGGGAGAGCCAGATGATCGTGATCCCCGGCGGCTTCTCCGGCGGGGACGAGCCCGAGGGCTCCGGTAAATTCATTTCCGCCTTCTTCCGGGACAGCGCCGTGAAGGAGCAGGTCCACGCCCTCCTGCAAAAGCGGGACGGGCTGATGCTGGGCATCTGCAACGGCTTCCAGGCCCTCATCAAGCTGGGGCTCGTTCCCTTCGGGGAGATCCGGGATACGGACGCCGACTGCCCGACCCTTACCTTTAATAATATCGGCCGCCACCAATCCCGCTACGTCACCACACGGGTGGCTTCCCTCAATTCTCCCTGGCTGGCGGGCTGCCATATCGGGGAGGAGCATACCATCGCCATTTCCCACGGCGAGGGCAAGTTTGTCGCCACGGACGCGGTGATGCGCCGACTCATTGAAAACGGGCAGATCGCCTTCCAGTATGTGGACGAGGCGGGCGAGCCCTCTATGGACATTGCCTTTAACCCCAACGGCTCCTACAACGCCGTGGAGGGCATCCTCAGCCCCGACGGGCGCGTCCTGGGCAAGATGGGCCACACCGAGCGCCGGGGCACCTTCGTGGCGAAGAATATCGTCGGCAACAAGCTGCAGCCCATCTTTGAAAACGGCGTCCGCTATTTTACGGGAAAGTAAGTGGAATCGGCAGGCGGCATGCCGCCGCCCGCGTCCTGCCCATGGATCATGAAAGGAGAGCCACCCTATGACGGATCGTGAACTTATCAACATAGCCGTTGAGGCGGCAGGGGAGGCCTACGCCCCCTATTCCGGCCAGAAGGTCGGCGCGGCGCTGGAATGCGCCGACGGGGTGGTCTTCACCGGCTGCAACGTGGAAAACGCCTCCTATGGGCTGACGGCCTGCGCCGAGCGCACGGCGGTTTTCAAGGCCGTCAGCGAAGGGCGCCGCGCCTTCCTGCGGCTGGCGGTCTATATGGCGGGGGAGGAGTACTGCATGCCCTGCGGCGCCTGCCGCCAGGTCCTGCAGGAATTCGCCCCGGAGCTGGAGGTGCTTTCCGCGCGGGGGGACGGGCGATACGTCAGCTACGCCCTGCGGGAGCTGCTTCCGCACCCTTTTACGCTGAAAACGGGAGAATAAAACGCGGGGGCCCGCGGCGCGAGCCCCCATCCCTTAAAACATCCTGTCCTCCAGCAGCGCGACGAGCCGATCCGTCCAGGCAGCTGCCCGCGCAGCCTCTTCCAAAAAGACAGCGGCGCTGCGCGCGGAAGCGCCCTCCGCCGCCTCGTTGAGCCGCGCGGCCAGCGCCTCCTGCCGCAGCACGCCCTCCCGCAGGGCCCGCAGGGTGCCAACGCTGAGCTGCGGGCGGGCAGCCGTTTCATGCGGCGCGTCCCCGCTCTCCATAAAGCGCAGGGCGCGGAGCCGCCGCAGCAGCCGCCGGGAATCGTCCGCCAGTCTCGCCAGCAGGGCCCCGCAGCGGCCCTGTCCGGCCCGTTGTGCCGCCGCCCGGTAAAAGGCCGCGTTTTCCGCCGCCAGGGCGATCAGCTCCGGCAGCGGGTCCTTGCCGCGCTGTGCCTGTGCGCTCTGGGCGGGAGCCTGGCCTGTTACCCGGGCCCACACGGCCTTGAAGGCCTCTTGTTCATTGATGATCTCCGTGATCGTTCACCTCCCGGCGGGGGCCGATAAGCCTCCCCGGGGCATCCTATGCCAGAAAGGGAAGGGGAGTGCCCTATGCCGCGCTTTTTCGTAGCCGCCGGCAATATTTTCGGCGGCGTCGCCTATATTGACGGGAAGGACGCCGAGCATCTCAAGGTCCTGCGGGTGAAGCAGGGCGAAAAGATCGTCGTCAGCGACGGAAACGGGCAGGACTACGTCTGCCGCGTCACCGAGGTGGGCAAGGGCGAGACCCGGGCTGAGGTCCTGGAGACCCGTCCCTCCGAGGGGGAACCCTCCATCCGCTGCGGCGTTTACGCGGCCTATCCCAAGGGGGACAAGGCCGAGACCATTATCCAGAAATCCGTGGAGCTGGGCGCATCCGAGGTGGTGTTCTTCCCCTCCGAGCGCTGTGTTTCCCGCCCTGACCCGGCCTCCCTGGTGAAGAAGCTTGACCGCTGGGCCAAGGTGGCCCGGGAGGCGGCCATGCAGTCCCAGCGGGGGAGCGTGCCCGCAGTCCGGGCCCTGGCTTCTTTTGAGCAGGCGATGGCCGAGGCCGCCAAGGCGGAGCTGCCGTTGTTCCTATATGAGGGAGAGCGGGAGCAAAGCCTGCGCGAGGCCTTAAAGGGGGCGGAAACGGCGAAGACTGCCGCCCTGGTCTCAGGCTCGGAGGGAGGCTTTTCCCCCGAGGAGGCGGAGGCGGCCCGGGCCGCCGGACTCTGCAGCGTCAGTCTCGGCCCCCGCATCCTCCGCTGTGAGACGGCCCCGCTGGCCGCTCTGTCCGCCGTCATGCTCATGAGCGGGAATATGTGATTTCAGCGCAGAGTTCAGAGTAAAAGCAACAAGATAAATGAAAATCAAACAAAAGACTTGCAAGTTTTCCGCCTGTGGAGTATAATACTGCTGTTTTGCAGTTCTTGCAACGAAAGGAATGGTCATCGAAATGAGCGCATCTCAGGAAAAGAAAAGACGCAGAGAAGAACGCGCCGAGGGCGTGGATAAAAAAACCGTCGTCAAGAACAAGACGGCCAAGGCCAAAAAGCGCACCCGCACCATCGCGGCCATCGTTGCCATCGTGCTGGTGGTCGTCGTGCTGTTCCTGGTGGTCATGAATTCCAGCCTGTTCTATTCGCAGGTGCCCGCGCTGCGGGTGGGGAGCCACAGCTTCACGGCGGATGAGTATAATTACTTCTATCAGAACGCGCTGTATACCGAGTATAACCGTATTTATCAGAACATGGGCGAGTATACCAGCTATTTCCTGGATCTTACGAAGCCCCTCTCTGAGCAGACCTGCACCTATGACAGCAGCATGACCTGGGCAGATTATATCGCTGACCAGACCATGAAGGGCATCCGGGAAACCGTGTCGCTTTCGGACGCCGCGAAGGCAGAGGGCTATACCCTCACGGCGGAGGACCAGGCCACCATTGAGGAGAACATCTCCAGCACGAAGGACAGCGCCACCTCCGGGGGAGCCAGCTTCAAGAGCTATCTCAGTTCCGCCTATGGCCGCGGCTTCACCGAGGCCAATTACCGCGAGCTGGTGACCGAGCAGGTCATGGCCGTCAGCTATCGGGACGTGCTTCTGGACAGATGGGAAAGCGGCTACACCGATACCCTCCTGGCCGATAAGTATGAGGAGATCGCCGATCAGTACGACCTGCTGAGCTATTGCTACTACTTCGTCAGCGGCGCGGCGGACGACGAGAACGGCATTGACGCCGACACCGCCATGAACGCCGCCTACGATACGGCCCAGACCATCGCCGCCGGCAAGACCGAGGAGGTCTTCCTGGAGCTGGTGCAGCAGACGCTCACCGAGGAGGAGCAGGCGAATTACGCGGACGTGGATTCCATCCTGCGCGCCAACGTTTCCGCCCAGAGCCTCAGCAGCTCCGATTACTATGACTGGCTGGTCGACGCCGCCCGCGCCTACGGTGACACCACCGTGGTGGAGGGCACAAACGGCTACTACGTCCTCCTCTTCGTGGGCCGCAACCATAACGATTACGCCCTGCGCTCCTTCCGCCACATCCTCGTCCAGGTGGAGACCGGCGACGAGGTGGACAGCGGCGCGGCGACCCTGGCGGCTCAGTCCGAGGCCAATACCCTCTATGAGCAGTGGCAGGAGGACCCCACCGAGGACAACTTCGCCGAAATGGCCAACGCCAACAGCGACGACGGCGGCTCCAACACCAAGGGCGGACTGTATGAGGACGTGCAGTACGGCCAGATGGTGAAGCCCATCGAGGACTGGCTCTTTGACGAGGCCCGTCAGCCCGGGGACAGCACCGTGGTCTACGCCAGCAACAGTAACTACTCCGGCTACCACATCGTCTACTATGTGGGCGAGGAGGATCACAACTATAATCTGGACCTGGCTACCACTGCCCAGCAGAACGACGACTACGCCGCCTGGCTGGAGGAGAAGGAGCCCAGCTACCCGATCCAGAAGCTCTTCGCTTTCCGCTTCACCAAGTAAGATGAAATGATAAGCCGCCGGGGTCATTCCCCGGCGGCTTTTGCTAAGGAGACGACGACATGAACGAAACCTTCCGCGCCGCCTGGGGCGCGGAGCTGCTGGACAT
>CAMVOG010000158.1 GCA_947169005.1 uncultured Clostridia bacterium
ATCCGGCGCTGCTGCAGGGGGGCTTCCCGCCGGATGGGCAGGTCCACGAGCCCTTCCGCCTCGGGCGGCGCGCCCCAAACCAGGGCCAGATAGCGCTTTTCCATGGGGCGCTCCCGCAGGAGGCTCTTGCCGTAGGCCCCCTTGGAGAAGAGGACCACACCGGAGGTGTCCCGGTCCAGCCGCCCCACGGCGTGGACGGTCTCGGCCCCCCGTTCTTGGGCGTAGGCCAGGGCGAAGTTTGCCAGGGTCCCCGTATAGCGGCTGTGGGAGGGGTGAGTCAGCAGGCCCGCGGGCTTGTCCAGAGCCAGGTAGAGCCCGTCCTCCCAAAGGACCTGCAGGGGCCCCGGCTCCGGGGGAAAGTCAGCCTCCTCCGGGGGCAGACGCAGGGTGAGGCGGTCCCCCGCCGCGGGGCGGACGTTCACGAAGACCGGCTCCCCGTTCAGCAGAATGGCCCCCTCGGCCTTGACCCGGCGCAGCAGCGTGGCGGATAGGCCGAAACGATCACGAAGGACGTATTTCAGCATACGTCCTTCGTCTTTTTCCGTGATCGTGTAAGATAGCTCCATATCAGAAATAGGGCTTGAGCAGCTCATCCGCGCGGCTCGGGTCGTCCGCCGCCAGGAAGAGCACGTAAACGCCCTTGCGCAGCAGATAGGCGGCGTCCAGCTTCTTGACCTCCTCGGGCCCGTAGGACTCAAAGGTGTGCCGCTGATACTCGATGCGGCCCTCCGCGGCCTTCACCAGGGCCTCGGCCCCGGCCTCGTCCTTCGCCTTGAAGAGGACCAGCTCGTCCGCCGTGGGTCCGGGCGGGAAGTAGAAGTACATTTCCTCCGCCGCGTCCTCCTCCAGGCCGTAGAAAGAGCAGCCGATGGCCTTGTCGTACTCCTCCATCTCATAGGAGAAAGCGCCGCAGTCCAGAAGCTGGGCGGCCAGGGCGGGCAGGTCCGGCTCCTGGGCCTCGGGCGCGGGCTCCGTCTCCGGGGCGGGCTCGGACTGGATGGGGTTGGTGTCCTGGGCCTCGGGCGCGGGCTCCGTTTCCGGCACGGAATCGGACTGAGTGGGGGCAGGGTCCTGGGCCTGGGGGGCGGGCGTCTGCTGGGTCTGAGCCTGGCAGCCTGCCGCCGCTATGAGCAGGAGCGCCAGGGTGAGAGAAACGATTCGCTTCATTGGTTGACCTCCGTAATGGTGTGGCAGCGGAGATAATCGCACCACTTTTCATAATAGGAACGCAGCAGGTGGATGCCGTCGAAGGCCTTGTCGTCGGGCAGGAAGCCTTCCTCGTCCATCAGCTCGTCGTGGATATTGATGTAATAAACCTGCTTGTCGGCGCTCAGCAGCCTGAGCTGTTCGTTGAAGGCCAGGATGTTCGCCTGGTTGACATAAACATTGTTTTCCGAGGTCTCCCGGGTGACGGGGGTGATGGACTGAATGTAGATCTCCGCCCCGGGCTGGAGTTCCCGGATCGTGTCGATCAGGGAGGCGTAGCTTTCGTAATAGCTGGCGGGGGCCAGGATCAGCTCATTCACGCCCAGCATCACGTAGACCTTGCGGTACTGCTTCAGGGACAGGGCCTCCGGGATCGTGAGATAGACGCCGCCCTTGTTGATGGGGGCCTCCTTCATGATGTTGTTCACGGAAATGCTCTTGGCGGAAAGGAAGCTGCCGCCCTTGATGTTGCCGTAGAGCCACAGCCCGTCAAAAAGGGAGTTGCCCACGAATACCGCGTCGGAAAACCAGCCGTCGTCCGTGGGAGTGGTTTCCGGCACCGGCTCGCCCCAGGTATAGCTGACGGCGGCGCCTGCCGCGTCCCGGAAAATGCCGGTGGCCACGTGGGCGGGGAGCAAGGGCTCCCGCTCCGCCAGGATCGCCGCCTTGGGGTCATTGGGCGCGGGGGGCTGCTCCGGGTCGGGCGTATCGCCTTGCCCGGGCTCCGCTTCCCCACTCTCCTCCGGCCCGGCGGTCTCGTTCTCCTCGGGCGGGGTCGTCTCCTCCGGCCCGGCGGGGTCCTCCGTTACTGTGGGCTCATCCGCGGGCTCGGTCTCCTCCGTTCCGTTGGGGTCCTCCGCTTCCATGGGGGCCTCGGACTGGGCGGGGTCCTCTGCTTCCACGGGGTCCTCGGGCTGGGCGGGGTCCTCTGCTTCCACGGGGTCCTCGGGCTGGGCGGGGTCCTCCGCTTCCGCAGGGTCCTCAGAATCGGCAGGGTCCTCTGCTTCCGCAGGGTCTTCGGGCTCAGCGGGGTCCTCTGCTTCCACGGGGCCCTCAGGCTCGGTGGGGTCCTCCGCTTCCGCTGGGTCCCCGGCCTCCTCGGGAAGCACGGCCTCCTCGCCGCCGTCCTCCTTCACGGAGACGATGGCGCTCTCGCTGCTGCGCTCCTCCTCCGGGGCCCGCAGGCTCTCGCCCGGCGGGACCTCCCCGGTGGCCAGGGCGGCGGGATCGCCCCCTCTGGAAAAAACAAAGCTGCCTGCGAGGATCGTCACAGCCAACAGCACGACAGCAGAAAGCAGCCTGATAAGCGTCAGGCGCGTAAATCTATTTTTAGGCGGCAAACTCGCTCACACCTCTCGGAAAAGTTCGGCAAAGGGCAGAAAAGAAAGGTCGCTCGCCTCCATATACAGTATGCGGGGGCGGCCCGTCCTATCTGTATATAGTGTAGCAAAGGCGGCCGAAAATATCAACAGGAAATCAGACAGTTTTCGACAGAATTTTTTTACCGGCCCGGGCATAGTGACAAAATCGAAAAAAGCGTATACAATAGAGACAGCTCCGGCTGAACGGATGCAAAAATGATGCCGGTCGGGGCCAGCATAAGGCTGGGGGTGAATAACCATGAACAAAATACTGATCGCGGAGGACGAAGCGCCTATTGCCGACCTGGTGATGACGGCCCTGGGGGACGCGGGCTACGTCTGCTCCTGGGCGCCGGACGGGGAGAAGGCCGCCGACATGCTGGAGGCGGAGCCCTTTGACCTGGTGCTGCTGGACATCATGCTGCCGAAAAACGACGGCTATGAGCTGCTGGAATACTGCAAGAGCCTGGAAACGCCCGTGATCTTCCTCACGGCCAAGGACAGCCTGCAGGACCGGGTGAAGGGCCTGCGCCTGGGGGCGGAGGACTACATCACCAAGCCCTTTGAGCTGATGGAGCTGCTGGCCCGGGTGGAGACGGTGCTGCGCCGGGTGGGGAAGACCGGGCGGGTGCTGAGCCTCCCGCCGGATATCGAGATCGACACCGCCAGCCGCGTGGTGCGCAAAAACGGCGAGCCCGTGGCGCTGACGGCCAAGGAATATGAGCTGCTGCTGCTCTTTATGCAGAATAAGAACATCGCCCTGTACCGGGACCGCATCTATGAGCGGGTCTGGGGCGAGATCTTTTTGGGGGACAGCCGCACCGTGGACCTGCACATCCAACGCATGCGGAAAAAGCTGGGGCTGGAATCCCGGCTGGTGGCGGTCTACAAGGTGGGGTATCGTTTGGAGGTGTAGCCCTTGCGGCTGTTCTGGAAATTCTTCTGCGGCATGGTGGCCGTTACGGCCCTGGCCTGCTCCCTGGGGGGCTATCTGCTGATCGACCAGCAGTTCCGCGCGGGGCTGGAGCAGGAGGTCAGCGCCCTCTATGAGGAAAACGACGTCCTGCGCTACACGGTTTCCCGGGAGATGGAGGAGCGGGGGAGCTCCCCCAACGCCCTGGCCTCCATGAACGCGGCGCGGGTCTCCGCCGGAGGGCGGCTCATGGGCTACCGGCTCACGGACGCCGAGGGCGGCGTCCTGACCAACAACGGGCTGATCCCGCCCCCGGAGGAGGGGCTGATCCCCTATCTCTCCGGGCTGGAGCGGAGGCGGGGCTGGGTGTTGACGTGCTCCGGCGAGCGCCGCGTCCTCTACGCGGCGAGCCCCCTGGTGATGAACGGCAGGACCATTTATCTGGAGAACAGCCGGGACGTGACGGAGCTGTTTCACTCCCGGGAGGAGCGCTACGCGGGCTTCCGCAGGCTGCTGCTGGCGCTGACGCTGCTGGTGGGGGGGCTGACCCTGGCGCTGACGGCGGTGCTGCTGCGGCCCCTGGGCCGCCTGTCCCGGGCCACCCGGCGCATCGCCGCCGGGGAGCTGACCGAGCGGGTCCGGGTGGATACGGACGACGAGCTGGGCCGCCTTTCCGAGGACTTCAACACCATGGCGGAGCGGCTTTCCCACACGGTTGGGGAGCTGACGGAGGCCACCAGGCGGCAGGAAAGCTTCGTGGGCAGCTTCGCCCATGAGATCAAGACGCCCCTGACCTCCATCATCGGCTACGCGGACCTGCTGCGCTCCCGGCCCCTCACGCCGAAGCAGACCCGCAAGAGCGCGGGCTATATCTTCGACGAGGGCCGCCGCCTGGAAGCCCTCAGCCGCAAGCTCATGGACATGATCGTGCTGGACAAGCAGGATTTTGCCCTGCTCCCCCTGCCCATGGACCGCTTTTTGCAGCAGCTTGGCCAGGGCCAGGCCCCCATTCTCCTGCGGGAGGGCATCCGCCTCACCGTGCGGGCGGAGGAGGCCGTGGTCCCGGCAGAGCCGGACCTTTTGAAGACCGTGCTGCTGAATCTGCTGGACAACGGACGCAAGGCCATGATCCCCGTGGCGGAGGGGGAGCACGGGGACCTGCTCCTGGAGGGCAGCGTGGAGGAGGGCGGCTACCGCCTGCGGGTGACGGACACGGGCAAGGGCATCCCCGCGGAAGAGCTGAGCCGCATCACCGAGGCCTTTTATATGGTGGATAAATCCCGCGCCAGGGCCCAGGGCGGGGCCGGGCTGGGCCTGGCCCTCTGCACGCGCATCGTGGAGCTCCACGGCGGGACCATGGAGATCGAGAGCGTGGAGGGCAAGGGCACCCGCGTCACGGTCCATCTGAAGGGAGGGGCGGGCGATGAAGCGGCTGAATAAGTGGCTGCTGCCCCTCTGCGCGGGGCTGCTGCTCATCGCGGCGGCGCTGCTGCCGCCCCAGCTCTCCGCCTGGCGGGACGGGCGGCTTTACGGCGTCCATACAGAGGAGATGGAGAGCGTCGGCGTGGCGCTGACGGTGCCGGAGCTGCCGGAGCGCATCGAGCTGCTTTCCCGCTGGCTGGCGGACCCGGACGCGGTGGTCAGCGCCACCCAGGAGCTGGCGGGGACGGACCCAGCGGCGGGCAGCGGCTACACGGCCCAGGCGCTCTATGACCGGGAGCTGGAGGGTCTGGCCCGGGCCGCCTCCCTGCCAGACAGCGGCGTGGCCGAGACCTTCTGGGAGGGCGGCCGATGCAGTTATATCCAGCTCTATCTGCGGGGAGACCGGGTGAACGTGGAGTATCTGATCGTTACGGTCTGGAGCCGGGAGGCAGACGCCTATATGGAGCTGGTCATCGACGAGGAGAGCGGCCTTACCCTCGCCCTCACCCTGGCCCATCCCAGCCTCTATCTTTACGGGCAGGACGCCCTGCGCCTGGGCACCGCCTTCGTGGAGCGCCTGGGCCTGGATTACCGCCTCCAGGACGAGGGGGACCAAGCCCGCTTCCGCCTCTCGGGCAGCTATGTGGAATACGTCTGCTCCACCGCGGGGCTTCTGCAGATCATGCCCCGGGACGAATGGGTGGAGCCGTAGGGATCAGGCAATAGGGGACCTCTAAAAACTACTGTTTTTAAGTAGATGGTTACGGGAAGCGTCCCCT
>CAMVOG010000159.1 GCA_947169005.1 uncultured Clostridia bacterium
AGAAGCTGAGAATGCCCGCCGCGTAAAAGCAGGGGTTGACGACGCTTTCGGGGGCGGAGGCGGGGCCGGGGGTGCCGATCAGCCGCAGCACCAGGCCGAAGGAGGAGCAGGCGAAGGTCCCGGAGCGGAGCAGCAGCTTGCCCAGGGGCTGGCCGGGCACGTTGTGGAAGCCGTAGCACTCTGCCACCTTGTACTTCTGGAGGATGGGGAGAACCTTCTCCGGGCCCATGCCCGTGCCCGTTTCGGGCTCGAAGATGTAAACGACGTTTTTGCCCAGCTTCAGCTCCCCCTGGAGCACCGCCAGACAGGCCAGGACGGCGGCGTGCCCGTCGTTTCCTGTGCCGAAAAAGGGCTTGTTCTCCGCGTCCAGCATGGCGTCGATGCCGGCGCGGACGGCGATATAGGGCAGCTTTTCATCCTCCACATGGAGGGCATAGAACCAGTTGTCCATCTCCTGGATCTCCAACTTGGAGCAGTTTTTGAGGAAGGCCGTGAGGAATTCCTTCATGGTGTACTCGTTCCCCGGAGTGCAGGGCACGGTACTGAGCAGGTCCCGCAGAAAGACGGAAACGGCATAGTGATCCGCCGCGCTGACGGCAGGGAGGACGTTCCGCCCCTCCATGCGCGCTACCACCTCACCCGCGTCCAGCCAGGCAAACTCATCGATAGCCCCCTCCTCGGGAGTCACCGGGTCCTCACCCGCCTCAGTGAGATAGAGGACCACGGTCTTTTCGATGTCCGCGTCCGTCATATAGGTGTATTCCTCCCGGAAGCCGGGGACCGGGTCGGCCACCAAGCCCGTCTCCTCATAAAGCTCCCGCATGGCGGTCTGCATTTCGTCCTCGCCCGCCTCCATGCGGCCCTTGGGAAAGCTCCAGGTGCCCGATTCCGTCTGATGGAGCAGAAGATACTTCTGCCCGTCGTCGTCCAGCTTATACACGATAAAGCCGCAGCTTTTCACTTTCTTCATGCTTTTTTCTCCTGTTCAAGTATTTCCGCACTCCCGGAGGAGCATATTCACCATATAGTGAGCATTGAGGGCAAAGGCCTTTTCCGGCTGCAGGCGGCGGATATCGCCCACATACACCTGCTTTTTCAGCGATGCGATGATCCCGGCTTCGTCTAGCCCCCGTGCGGCGGCCTCCAGCACCAGGTCCTTCACCCGCTCGGCCCAGAGCAGGGCCTTGGGGAAGTATTCGTCCAGAAAAGAGCCCTCCATCACACCCCGGTGGGAGACCAGCACCGCCTTCGGCTTCAGTGCCGCCTGGCGGCGAATGGAATCGAGGGTGCAGCCGTATCCAACCAGGTAGTTGGGCACCACCATGTCGATCTCCGGCATCAGAGGGTAGCCCAGGGTCTCGGAGGCCAGGAGCAACCCTTCCTCCTCGCACCAGAAGGAGAGGCAGTCCCGGGTGTGGCCCGGCGTTTCCAGCACCGTAAAGCTCAAGGGGCCGATCTCCACCGTGTCCCCCTCGGCAAGGGGTGCGTCCACGAAAAGAGCCTCGTCAAAGCCCCGGTCCCATGCCGCGCCGTGGACGCGGGCGGCGTTGGCGTTCATCTCCGCGATGGTCTGCCGCGCGCCCTCGTTTTGAAAGACCTTCTGCGCGTAGGCCGCGCCGTAGACCGTCACGCCCGGCCAGCGCTCCCGGCAGGCGGGCACGCCGGAGGCATGGTCGTAATGCGAATGAGTGAGCAGAACCGCGTTTAGGGGCCTGTCCCCTAAAAGGCGGGCGGCCCGCTCCGTCATCTCCCCGGCGGAGAAGGCAAAGCCCGTGTCCACGAGGGCGGCCCCGCCCTCGGTCGTGAGCAAAAACGCTTCGCCCCCGGAAACGGGGCCCACGTTGGTGATCGTATACAAGGCTCTCATTTCACCTCTGCCTTGACGCCGCGCACGATCTGCGTGATCGAAACGGCGGTGTCCCATTGCTTTTCGCCCTGCTCATACAGGGCCAGACGGCGGTCGAAGCGCTCGTTGGTCTCGGCTGTGAAGCTGCCTATCACGTCTTCCATCGCCAACTCAGGGGAAAGGCGGCGGGCCGTATTCAGAGCCTCCAGCGCTGTCTGCCGTCCGGCCTCGATCATATCCCTGGCCACGTCGGCAGGGAAGCGGGGATGGTCCGGCGTCAGGTCGATCAGCGCGAAAGCAGAGGAAATCTGCGCAAAGCCGTGGCGGGCCATCGTCAAAGGCAGCTCGGCCTCGGAAAGCGGATACTGGCAGACAGCAAAGCGCTCGTTGGAATCATCCTCCCGCATGAAGCGCTCCCAAAAGGTTTTTTCCGCCTCGCTCGCCTCCAGGCAGGCGGCCCCGGCATGAAGTCCCCGCCTGGCCGAAAGCACCAGGCAGACGCCTCCCGGCTTGAGTACCCGAAGCTGTTCGGCATAAAAACGGGAGGGCTCGATATGCTCGCTGACGGTGTTGGAGATGGTCACGTCAAAGCTGCCATCCGGGAAGGGGAGAGCCGTCGCGTCGCCTTCCACAAAGGTCACGCCGGGCTCGTGCTCTTGCGCGAAGCGTATAAACTCCGTATCCCGGTCAATACCGACGATCTCAGCCTTGGGATACCAGCGGTGCAGCGCCCCGGCCAGGGCTCCGGGACCGCAGCCGATCTCCAATATGCGGAGGGGCTTTGCTTCGTCCAGAGCAAAATGAGGCCGATACTGCTCTCGGAACAGGTCATGAAAGCGCAGTCTGCGTGTAAGGTAGAGCGTCTGTGTGCCCTGGATATATACCGACCAGGTGTTGTTCATGGCAAGTCCCTCCTATTATAAAATCGTAATTTAATATTATAGCAGATTTTCAAGGGTCCGCAAGTATTTTGTTTGATTTTCACGCGGATGCGTGGTAAAATATAATGATCATTCCGAGAGGAGAACACCGGCATGGAACGATTCTAAAGCATGATTTGGGAGGACAAAAAACGTGAAGAAAAAATGGATCTGTCTCCTTCTTGCAGCCCTGTGCCTTTTTTCCGCTGTCGCGCTGACGGGCTGCGGCAAGACGACAGAAGTGGCCGGAAAAGCTGACGACGCCATCAAGGACGCGCAGGAAAACGGCATAGCGGGCGAATCGCCTGCAGAGGAACAGCAGCAAAACGCTGTTCAGCCGGAGGAGGAGCCTGCTGAACCGGAGCAGCATGAGGAGCCTGAAAAGACGGAAGAGAGGGAAGAGACGGAGCAACCTGGGGAGCCCGAGGAACAGGAAGAGCCCGAAGAGACGGAGCCGCCCGTGGAACCGGACGAACCGGAGAATCCGGGGCAGCTGCTTAGTCTGAACGAAGAGGAGCAATACCGCATCAACGTCTTCCTCAGCAACTTTGCCGAGCAGTCCATGAGCGACTTTGACGCGGAGACCGCCACGGAGGCAGAGCTGCTGCAGTTTGCCTTCATGCATACGCGCCTCAACGGAGGGGACATCAGCTTTACCCAGGACGGCTACGCCCGTCTCAGTCTCGATACGGTCAACAGCAAGCTCCAGCGCTATATGGGCCTGCAGCTGGCCGAGCCGGAGGATGGGGCCGTTTTCCACAAGTGGTATGACATCACCTACCGGGACGGGGCCTTCCTTTTCCCCTATGGGGACGGCGAATCCCACAGCTGCATGGCGGTGGCCGAGCAGGTCTATGACAAAGGGGACGGGACCCTCCAGGTCTATTTCAGCGTCTATTCCGTGGTGGAATTCAGCACCGGCGGCAATATGATCCCGGACAGCAGCTATTACCGCGTCAGCCCCGCACAGGCCTCAGCCGACGAGAGCTACGAGTGGATCGCCGACGGGGAAGCGCTGATCACGCCCTATCGGACGGAGAGCATCGATTCTTACCAGCTTTTGAAGTACAGCCTTGATTGATACGGCCTTGGCCGGGAAAAGGAGAATGACAATGCCGAATACAGATACGAGACCGCTGGCCGTTGAGCCATACGACAAGGTGTGGGGTGTGGGCGTTTCCGGGCTGACGGAGGAGCCGAGTCCCTTTCCCCGCGTGAACCGCCTCCTGAAATGGACAAAGGAGCGGGATTCCACGGCGGATTCTCAGCGGGCCCTCATCGTCACCGAGGGCTACAAAAAATATGCCCATCTGCCCCAGAACGTGAAGTGGGGCCTCATCCTGCGGGACATTTTCACCAAGGTGAAGATCAACATCTGGCCCGACGAGCTGATCGTGGGCGAGCTGGCAGCGGAGCCCTGTTCAGCCCCCATTTACCCGGAGTTTTCCCTGGACTGGGTGGTGCGGGAGTTCAAGGGCAACGTGATGGAGGCCCGCACCAACGACCGTTACGTTATCGATCAGCAGACCAAGGAGGACATTTACTCCATTGAAGAGTTCTGGGAGCATAAGACCCTGGGGGAGGCCTTTGAGGCTTCCCTTACGCCGGAGGAGTGGAACGGCTCTTATCTCGGCAAGGGCATCAACCGCTGCGGCCTCTTCGTTTACGCGGGCGTGGGCCACGTCTGCGCCAATTACGAAAAGCTCTTCCGCCTGGGCTTCGGCGGCATCCGGAAGCAGGTGGAGGCGGAAATGGCGAAGCTGGACACCTCCATCCCCGGGGACGTGACCCGGCGGGAATTCTACGAGGCGGAGCTCTACACCCTGGAGGGCGCTTCGGCCTATATCCGCCGCTATGGGGAGCTGGCGGCCAGGATGGCGGGGGAGGAGGCTGATCCCGTCCGCAGGGCGGAGCTAAAGCGCATTTCCTCCAACTGCCTCTGGGTGGCGGAGAATCCGCCCCGGGATTTTTGGGAGGCCATTCAGCTCTATCACATCGCCACCAACATGATCATTATCGAGACCAACGGCCACTCTGTCACTTATGGCCGCTTCGACGTGCTGTTTACTCCGTTTTATGAAAACGACGTGAAGAACGGCACCCTCACCAGGGCCCAGATGCAGGAGCTCATTGAGCTTTTCTTCATTAAGATGCACCAGCTCCGCAAGATCCGGGACACCTACGCCATCACCTTCTCCTCCGGCACCATCATGGGCGGCACGGCCTTGGACGTGGGCGGCGTGGACGCGGAAGGGAAGGACGTGACCAGCGACGTGAGCTATATGGTGCTGGACGCCCACGCCCACACCCGCATCCCCAACCCCTGGATGGGCGTGCGCCTCCACGAGGGCAGCCCCCGGGAGTTCAAGGTCAAGGTCTTCAACGTGATCCGCATCGGCACGGGCGAGCCCAAGATCTTCAACGACGCACCCATTATTCAGTCCATGCTCAAATACGGCAAGCCCCTGGAGGACGCCCGGAACTACGTGGGCGTGGGCTGCGTGGAGCCCGCCGTGCCCGGCAAGACCTACGGCATGCACGACTCCGGCTCTCTGAATCTGACGCTGATCCTGCACATGGCCATCAACCATGGCCGCTGCATCGACGACGACACCCAGCTTTCCATCGATACGGGCTCTCTGGAGGAGTTCACGAGCTTCGACGAGGTGCTGGAATCCTATGACAAGCAGATGAAGTACTGGTGTGACAATATGATCTCCACCATCAACAAGATGGACCTCTGCCACCAGCGCATGAAGCCGCTGCCGTATCTTTCCCTGTTGGTGGACGACTGCATCGCCAAGGGGCAGGACGTTTCCTGCGGCGGCGCCCGCTATAACCATTCCGGTCCCCAGGCCGTGGGCATCGGCACCACGGCGGACGGCCTCGCCGCCATCAAGCAGC
>CAMVOG010000160.1 GCA_947169005.1 uncultured Clostridia bacterium
GGGCTCGGCCCGGGCGATCTCGGCCCGCAGGGCCTCCGTGAGCGCGGCGGTGACGACCAGCAGGGCGCTGCCGCCGTAGGCGTCCTCCAGGGGCAGAGGCCCCTGGGCGGGCTCGTTCTCAAAGGGCAGCAGGGCCAGCCACTTGCGGATCTTGTCCAGGTCGGCGGCCTCCAGGGCCTCCTCGCCCGGGAGACTGCGCCCGGCGCCGCCGACGGCCCGCCCGGCCGCGCCGCGCTTCCGGCTGACGCAGTGCAGCGCGACGCAGGCCGCCGCCTCGCAGACCGTGTCCGCCCGGGCCAGGGCCTCCTCGCCCTCGGCCCCGTGGGCACAGTTGTCTATGAAGATAGACAAGTTTTCCCGGATGGGCTGCTCATACTGCTTCACATAGAGCTCCCCCCGGGCGGCGCTCTTTTTCCAGTGGATCTGCTTGAGCGGGTCGCCGGGGCGGTAGGCCCTGGCCCCGGCAATGCTGCTGCCGCTCTCGGAGGAGAGCAGGTAGCGCTCCCCGAAGAGCTTTTCATCCGCCACGTCTGCGTAAAGGGAGGAGGGGGCCTCCGTGCGGGGATAGACCGTCAGCTCCGGCTGGCGGTAGAAGTGCAGCCGCCGCATATCGAAGCGCATGGGCAGCAGGCCGAACACGTCCGTGACCCGCATGGTGGTGATCCCGATGGGGTAGACCCCCCGGTAGGGCATGGAGACCTTGAAGTCGAACTCCTTTTCCGCGAAGGGCAGCAGACTGAAGGAGACCTGGCGGTTTTCGCTGGGGGCCGCCAGCTCCACGTCCAGCCGCATCATGGACAGGGGGAAGGGCTTCTCGTTCATAATGGTCAGGTGCAGCGTGGTCTCGCTCCCCTTGGGGGCGATGCTGTCGTCCAGCTTCTGGGTATAGGAAAAGGTGCGCACGGTCCAGTGATTCAGCGCCAGCAGCGCCAGGATCAGCAAAATCTGCGCAAGGAGAAGGATAAACCACAGCCGCATCCCGGTATAGAGCCCCGCGAAGAGCAGCACCGGCATCGCCAGGTAGTAGAGGAAGCGGACCGCCTTCATGACACCGCCGGGACCTTGATATCCCGGAGCAGGGAGATGAGGACGCTTCTGCGGCTCTCTCCCCGGAGCCCGCTGCGGCGGTCCAGCACCAGGCGGTGGGCCAGCACCGCGGGGGCCAGCTTCTGCACGTCGTCGGGCAGGGTGTAGTCCCGGCCCAGGAAGAGGGCCCGGGCCATGGCGGCCTCCATGAGGGCGATGCAGCCCCGGGGGCTGATGCCCAGGGTGACGCGCTCATCCTTGCGGGTGGCCTCCGCGATGGCGACGATATAGTCCAGCACCGCGTCGGCGCAGGCGACCTTTTTCCGCTCCTCCCGCAGGGCAAGAATGTCCTCGGCGGAGGCCACGGGCTCCAGCCGCTCCAGGGGCCGCTCGGTCATGTTGCGGCGCAGGATGTCCAGCTCCTCCCCGTGGCTGGGGTAGCCCAGGGAGAGCTGCATGAAGAAGCGGTCCAGCTGGGCCTCGGGCAGGGGATAGGTGCCCGTATGCTCCACGGGATTCTGGGTCGCCAGCACGATAAAGGGGCTGGGCAGGGGATAAGTGACGCCGTCGATGGTGAGCTGGGCCTCCTGCATGGCCTCCAGCAGGGCGGACTGAGTCTTGGGGCTCGTGCGGTTGATCTCGTCCGCCAGCACGATCTGTGCCATGAGCCCGCCGAAGCAGACCTCCCGCTCCCCGGTCTTGGGGTTGAAGGCCGTGTAGCCCGTCACGTCCGAGGGCAGCAGGTCCGGCGTGAACTGGATACGGGAATAGGAGCAGTTGAGGGACTTGGCCAGCGCCGTGACGAGGGTGGTCTTCCCCAGCCCCGGCACGTCCTCGATCAGTACGTGCCCGCCGCAGACCAGCGCCAGCAGCAGCGCCTCCACCTGGGCCTCCTTGCCCACGATGACCTTTCCGATGTTTTCCTTGACGTTTTCCACCAGCTTGATGACAGACATACGCTCACCGCTTTCGTAGTAATGGGGTATAGATAAAAACAGCATACCATCTGCGGCCCCGGATTGCAAGTTTTCCGGGGCAGAAAGCGAAAATTCGCCGGGGAAAACAAGAGGGGAAACAAGAGGGCGGGCTTTTTTCATTGCACCCACAGGCACAGCTTGCCGCAAAATACCCATCACTGTGCTGTGCTTTTCCCCGCAATTTTATCACAATCGCTAATAGCATTTCCCGGAGCGTCTGATATAATAAAAGCATACAAGCGGAAACCTTATTTTGAACAGGGAGATGACAGCTATGAACATGGACCTTTGGATTCTGGAACAGATCGCCACGCGGGACAAGAAAGCGATGCCGCTTCTGTCCTATCCGGCGGTGCAGCAGCTCTTTATCACGGTGGACAAGCTCGTGAATTCCTCCACCGAGATGGCCCTGGGCGTGCGGCTGATCGCGGACCGCTACAACATGCCCTTCGCCACCACGTATATGGACCTGTCCGTGGAGGCCGAGGCCTTCGGCGCCACATGCACCTATCACGCCATGGACATTCCCACCATCACGGGCCAGCTGGTCTCCACCCAGGAGCAGGCCGACGCCCTGCAGATCCCCGAGATCGGCGCGGGCCGCACCGGGAAGGTCCTCCGCGCCCTGGGCAAGACCCTCACCCTCGTGACGGACCGCCCCGTTTTCGCCAACTGCACCGGCCCCTTCTCCATGGCGGGCCGCCTCATGGACGTGAACGAGATCCTGCTGCTGACCTATGAGGAGCCCGAGCTGGTCCACACGGTGCTGGAGAAATGCACCCGGTTCCTGCTCAAGTATATCAAGGCCATGAAGCTCATGGGCGCCAACGGCGTCATCATGGCGGAGCCCCTGGCGGGCCTCATGTCCCCCGGCCCCATGCAGGAGTTCTCCTCCAAATACGTGCGCCGCATCGTGGACGAGCTGCAGGACGAGGAGTTCGTGATCTGCTATCACAACTGCTCCAACGCCATTGAAAAGAAGGTGGACGCCGTGATCGCCACCGGGGCCAAGATGTTCCACTTCGGCGACAAGGCCGATATGTGGGAGCTGCTGAACAAGCTGCCCAAGGACGTGATCGTCATGGGCAATATCAGCCCCTCCGCCGTCTTCATGGGCGACAGCACCGACAAGATGGCCACGGACACCCAGGCCCTCCTGCGCAAGTGCATGGTCTTCCAGAATTTCATGATCTCCTCCGGCTGCGATATCCCCGCCGCCACCCCTCTGGCGAATATCGACAAGTTCTTCGAGGTTATCGACCTGGGCTATCACAAGGCCAAGCTCTGGGGCCAGATCCACCGCGCTTATACTCTCCCCGAGGTCTGAGCGGGAGCGGGAAAGAGCGAAAGAGCAAAAGAGCAAAAGAAAGCCTCCGGCGCAGTCGCGCGCCGGAGGCTTTTTGGTGCTCAGCCAGCGAAGAAAGCCGCTTTCCTTTTTTTCAACGTTTTCCTGCGGATCAATCCGTGACCCGCCCATCCTTTACAAGCGATCCCGCTTTTTATCCGAGCGCCGCGTCCAGGGCCATCATCAGGCTGAAGCCCACCGCGAAGGAAAGGACCCCGATGTTGGAGTGCTTCCCCGCGGACATTTCCGGGATCAGCTCCTCCACCACCACGTACAGCATTGCGCCCGCCGCGAAGGAGAGCAGGTAGGGCATCGCCGGGACCACCAGGCTGGCCAGCAGAACGGTCAGAGCGCCGAAGACCGGCTCCACCGCCCCGGACAGGACCCCCAGCAGGAAGGATTTCCCGCGGCTCTTGCCCTCCGCGAAGAGCGGCATGGAAATGATCGCGCCCTCGGGGAAGTTCTGTATGGCGATGCCCAGGGCCAGGGCCAAAGCGCCGCCCGCCGCGATCCCGCCGGAGCCCGCCAGCAGCCCCGCGTAGACCACGCCGACCGCCATCCCCTCGGGGACGTTGTGCAGCGTTACGGCGAGGACCAGCATGACGGTGCGGTCCAGCCTGCTTCTGGGCCCCTCCGGCTGATCCGCCTGGCCGACGCTCCTGTGCAGGTGGGGAATGACGTGGTCCAGCAGCAGCAGGAAGAGCACGCCCAGCCAGAAGCCGATGAAGGCCGGGAGAAAGGCCCAGCGCCCCCAGCTCTCCGCCTGGTCAATGGCCGGCAGGATCAGGCTCCAGATGGAGGCCGCCACCATGACGCCCGCCGCGAAGCCGGTCAGAGCCCGCTGTATGCCGCCCTTCAGCTCCTTTTTCAGAAAGAAGACGCAGGCGGCGCCCGCCGCTGTGCCGAAAAAGGGGATCAAAAGCCCCCAAAGGATCGATTTCACCATGCGTATCGCTCCTTATACAGTATGAGATGGTCCCGGGCCTGCGCAGAGCCTTACGCCGGGGTCCTTCCCCTGAACTCGATCCGCACGATCACCATTTTTACCAGGCTGTCGCAGAAGCGGATCATCAGCTTGTGAAAGAGGCCGACCTCCCCGTAAATGTCCCGGTAGCCCCGCATATAGCTTTTAGCGCTGACGGAGGAGAAATCCTCGCTCCAGCCCCGCAGAGCGGAGGCGTCTTCCAGCGAGAAATAGGCGTCCACGTCCGTGATGCCCGCCTCCTTCAGCCAGGTTTTGGTCATCAGCTTCGCCCCGCGCCCGTTGCAGGCGTCAAAGGCCAGCACCGCGCCCGGAAAGCGCCCCGCCAGCTTCCGGAAGAGGGCCTTCATGTCCTCGGTCTTAAAGTAGTAAAAGACGCCCGTGGCGAAAAATACCGCGCCCTCCGCGCCGTCGACCGCGTCCATCCACCTCCCGTCGTTCAGATCAAAGCCCAGGTTCGTTTCCCGCTCCCTCGGGGGGAGAAGCTCGTTTCGGACGGCGATCACGTCCGGCAGGTCGATGTTGTATCCCCGGCAAGTGCCGTTGTCGCACTTCCGGAAGGTATCGTCCAGGCCGCAGCCCAGATTCACCACGGCGGCCCTCGGGTGGGCCTTCAGATAGTCCCGCACCTCGCAGCCGACGTCATACTGCCGCTGGGCCACCTCCAGCGCGCCGAAAAGCCCCGCCGCGCTCTCCATTTTCTTCCCCTTCTCGGCGAAGTCATAGTCCAGCATGGCGCAGAGGCGCTCCGCCTCCGGGTCCTTGAACAGATGCGGAAAGCGCTCGGAGCAGACCTTGCGCCCGTAGAGCGGGATGACAAGGGTCTCCTGCACGCTGTTTTTTTCAATGTGGTATTTCATGCTGTCCCTCCATGCGTTTTGTTCATCGGTCTAAGCCGGGTCGCCCACCTTCGTCAGCACGCCCGCGTCCATGTGGTACACGCTGTCGGCGTAGCTCTCCGCCTCCCGCTCGTGGGTGACGAGCAGCACGGCCATGCCGCCGTCCGCGCAGGCGCGCAGCAGAGAGAGCACGGCGCGGGTGTTCTCGTCGTCCAGGTCCCCGGTGGGCTCGTCCGCCAGCAGGATCCCCGGCTCCATGATGAGGGCGCGGGCAATGGCCAGTCGGCGCATCTCCCCGCCGGAGAGCTCGTTGGGGTAGGCGTCCCGCAGGGGCAGGATGCCCACCCGGTCCAGCAGCGCCTCCGCCCGCTCCGCGGGGCAGGGGCTGCCGTACAGGAGGCTGGGCAGACGCACGTTTTCCAGCACCGTGAGGCTGTGGA
>CAMVOG010000161.1 GCA_947169005.1 uncultured Clostridia bacterium
CCCCTTTCCTGCACGGGAAAACGCTACACCGGGCGGGTGGTGAAAAAATTTGCGCTGCTTTTGGGAAATTCCCGGGTAAATTTTGGTCAAAACGGGTACAAACCCCTTGACTGCTGTGATAAAATCAGTTATAGGGAAAGACTGACCCTTCCGGGCGGGATGCTGCTGCCCCTGGCGCTTGTGACGACGGAGTACCGGGAGTATGAGCCCGTGCCCCTCGCTTTGACAGAAGCGGAGGCCGAGGCCCTCCTGCGGGAGCGGCTGCTTGGCCGCCTGCGGGAGCAGCTTGACGGGGAGCCCCTGTCCCTGGACTTCTCCGGCCGCGCGGAGGCAGGGCGCTTTGTGCTGACCCTCCGGGCCGAGTGCCTGGAGGAGATCGGGCAGAGCGTGCCGATCGGGGAGGAATGAGGGCAGGCAACAGGGAACAGGGCCTTGCGATGCGTTGTTCGTTGCTGCGAAAGCCGCGGGCGGCAGATTGCCGCCCCTACAGCGCTCGTTTTTCCCCCATGCGTAATCACTCTGTACTTTCAACTTTCAACTTTAATCTTTACATCTTTAAACTTTACACTTTACAACTCTGAACTATACCGGGAGTGACTATACCTATGACAGAACGGACCATCAGCGTGGACCGGGTGGAGCAGCTCATCAACGTGTTCGGCTCCTTTGACGAGAATCTGCGCATTATCGAGACGGAACTGGGCGTGAAGGTGCTGGACCGGGACGCGGAGCTGCGCATTTCCGGCGAGGACGAGGAGAAGGTAGCCTGGGCGGAAAAGGCCATCGAGGGCCTTCTGGACCTGGCGGCCCGGGGGGAGAACATCACGGCACAGAACGTGCGCTACATCATCCGCCTGGCCACGGAGGGCAAGGCGGAGAAGATCGCGGAAATGGCTGAGGGCGTGGTATGCATCACGGCCAAGGGCAAGCCCATCAAGGCCAAGACCCTGGGGCAGAAGGCCTATATCGACGCCATCAAGAACAACACCGTCACCGTGGCGGTGGGCCCCGCCGGCACGGGCAAGACCTACCTGGCCGTGGCTGCGGCGGTTACGGCCTTCCGGGCCAAGCAGGTCAACCGCATCATCCTCACCCGCCCCGCCGTGGAGGCCGGGGAGAAGCTGGGCTTCCTGCCCGGAGACCTGCAGAACAAGGTGGACCCCTACCTGCGCCCCCTCTACGACGCCCTCTTCGACATGTTCGGCCCCGAGACCTATCAGAAGTACCTGGAAAAGGGCAACATCGAGGTGGCCCCCCTGGCCTACATGCGCGGGCGGACCCTGGACGACTCCTTCATCATCCTGGACGAGGCCCAGAACACCTCCCGGGAGCAGATGAAGATGTTCCTCACCCGCCTGGGCTTCAACTCCAAAATCGTCATCACCGGCGACGAGACCCAGATCGACCTGCCCACGGACAAGGTCAGCGGCCTCAAGGAGGCCGTGAAGGTACTGGACAAGATCGAGGACGTGGCCATCTGCCGCCTGACGGCGGCGGACGTGGTGCGCCACGTGCTGGTGCAGCGCATCATCGAGGCCTATGAAAAGTACGAGAAGACGCGGCCCGAGGCCCTGCCCCGGCCCAATACGAACAGGAGGCACAGCAGATGAGGCACAGCGTTACCTTTACCCACGACGAGGGGGTGAACGCCCTCTGGGAGCTGCGGGGCCTGCTGCGCCGGGCCATCCGCACGGCCCTGGACGCGGAAGGCGTGGATGTGCCCTGCGAGGTGGACGTGCTGCTGACGGACGACGCGGGCATCCGCGCCATCAACAAGGAGCAGCGGGGGGTGGACGCCGCCACGGACGTGCTCTCCTTCCCCGCCTGGGAGTTCACTCCCGGCGCCTTCGACGCCGCCGCGGGGGAGCCGGACCCGGAAACCGGCCTCCTGCCCCTGGGGGACATGGCCCTTTCCATCGAGCACATCCGCGCCCAGGCCGCCGAATACGGCAACAGCCTGGGCCGGGAGGCCGCCTACCTCACCGTCCACAGCGTCCTGCACCTGCTGGGCTACGACCACCTGGACGAGGGCGAGCAGAAAAAGCAGATGCGCGCCCGGGAAAAAGCCGTCATGGCCGCCCTCGGCCTGGCGGAGGGGGAATAATGCATAATTCATAATTCATAATTCATAATTCATAATCTAAAAGCTAAAAACTAAATTCTACCGAGGACATACAAATGAACATCACGAAAACCGCGCTGATCACCATCTGCGGGCGGCCCAACGTGGGCAAGTCCACCCTGGCGAACACCATCGTGGGGGAGAAGATCGCCATCGTCTCCAATAAGCCTCAGACCACCCGCAACCGCATCTACGCCGTAAAAAACCTGGAGGACACCCAGCTTGTTTTCATGGACACGCCGGGCTTCCACCGGCCCAAGTCCAAGCTGGACGAGTATATGGACGACGTGGTGCGGGACAGCTTTTCCGGCACCGACGCCGTGTGCCTGGTTGTGGAGCCCATCCCCTCCGCGGGGCCCCAGGAGGAGCAGCTCATCGCCTGGATCCGGGCCTCCAAGCTCCCCTCCGTGCTGGTCATCAACAAGATCGACGAGGTGAAGAAGGAGGAGCTGCTGGCCGTGATCGCGGCCTACGCCGCCGTCTTTGCATTCGACCACATCATGCCCCTCTCCGCCAAAACCGGCGAGGGGGTGGAGGAGCTGCTGGCGCTTTTGAAGGGCTTCGCCCCCGAGGGCCCCGCCCTCTTCCCCGAGGACATGATCACCGACCAGCCCGACAGCCAGATCGTGGCGGAAATGGTGCGGGAAAAGCTGCTCTACTGCCTGGAGCATGAGATCCCCCACGGCACCGCCATCGAGGTGACGAAGTTTTCCGAGCGGGAGGACAGCGGCATCATCGACCTGGACGTGACCATCTACTGCGAGAAGGCCAGCCACAAGGCCATCATCCTGGGCAAGAAGGGCGCCATGATCAAGAAGATCGGGGAAATTGCCCGGAAGGACATCGAGCGCTACATGGGCACGAAGGTCTTTCTGCAGACCTGGGTCAAGGTGAAGGAGAACTGGCGGGACAGCAGCGCCATGCTCCGCACCCTGGGCTACCGGAACGACAAGTAAGCCATGTACGTAACCACCCGGGGCCTGGTGCTGCGCAGCGTCGATTATAAGGAAAGCAGCCGCATGCTGACCCTGCTGACGGAATCGGACGGCAAGCTCTCCGCCTCCGCCAAGGGGGTGCGGCGGAAAAACAGCCGCCTGGCCGCGGCGGCCCAGCCCTACGCCTGGGCGGAGCTGACCCTGAGCGGGACCGCCGGCCGCTGGACCGTCACCGAGGCCAACGCCCTGGAGCTCTTCTCCGGCCTGGCGGAGGAGCTGGAGCGCCTGGCCCTGGCCGCCTACCTGGCGGAGCTGCTGGAAACCGTCTGCCGGGAGGGGCTGCCGGAGCCGGAGCTGCTGCGCCTGGGGCTCAACAGCCTCTACGCCCTCAGCCGGGGGCAGAAGGCCCCCGCCCTCATCAAGGCGGCCTTTGAGCTGCGGCTGGCCTGCCTTTCGGGCTATACCCCCCAGATGGAGCGCTGCCCCGTCTGCGGCAAGGAGGAGCCCGAGGAGCCCGTTTTCGCCCTGGACGGGGGCGGTCTCGTCTGCCGGGGCTGCCTTTCGGAGGACGTGCCCGCCGCCCGCCTCTGCCGGGATTCCCTGGCGGCGGAGCGCTACGTCGAGGGCGCGGAGGACAAGCGGCTCTTCTCCTTCCAGCTCACGGGCGACCCCCTCCGCCGCTTCGCCGCCGCCAACGAGCGCTACCTCCGCAACATGCTGGAACGGGAGCCGCGAACGCTGGCGTATTATAAGCAAATTGAAAATGGGTAATTAAGGCGTCCGCAGGGCTCAGGCAACAGGGCTCAGGGAGCAGGCAGCAGTGCTTAGCACTCAGGACTCAGGACTTAGTACTCAGTGCTTAGTGCATAGTGCTTAGTGCTTAGGTAAACGATGATTAAAGCAGGCGTTAAGACAGAGCGTCTTTTCCTCCCTTTCTAAAAGGGAGGTGCCCCGAAGGGGCGGAGGGATCAAGTTGAATCTGCGGCGAAGCCGCACCTTAAGAAAAACCGTGTATTTCGGAGCTTTTCCATAAGGTATTTTATTGAAACCCGATCCCCCAGTCAGCTTCGCTGACAGCCCCCTTTTCCAAAGGAGGCAAAGAACGTATGCTTGATTAAGCCCTTGTACCAATTAATCAGCATTTACTTAGTGCTTAGTACTCATAACTCAGTTGCAGGCGCGTCCCCGTCCCCTGTTGCCTTGTTGCCTTGTTGCCTGTTGCCTTGTTGCCCTGCTGCCTATTGCCTAATCCCTAAATCATTACAAAAGGATAAAACCATGGAACTGAACGCACTTTATGAAAAATCGCTGCATATTCTGGAATTGCCGGCGGTGCTGCGGCTGCTGGCGGGGGAAGCTGTGAGCCAGGGGGCCAAGGAAAAGGCCCTGGCCCTGCGGCCCACGGCCAGCGCCTACGAGGCGGAGAGCCTCCTGCGGGAGACCAGCGACGCCAAGGGGCTGATCGCCTACAAGGGCACGCCCCCCATCTCAGCCTTCAAGAACGTGGCCCCCTCCCTGGGGCGGGCGAAGCTGGGCGGGGTGCTGAATCCCCGGGAGCTGCTGGATATCGCCACGCTGCTGCGCTGCAGCCGCCTGGTCTCCGCCTACGGTGGGGAGGCGGAAAAGACCTCGCTCCACGGGCTCTTCGGCTCCCTGCGGGGGGACAAATATCTGGAGGACCGCATCAGCACCTCCATCGTCAGTGAGGAGGAGATCGCGGACGCGGCCAGCGCGGACCTGGCGGACATCCGCCGCCACATCCGGGCCGCCAACGCCAAGGTGCGGGACATCCTGCAAAGGATGATCTCCTCCTCCGTCACCCAGAAGCTGCTGCAGGAGCCCATCATCACCCAGCGCTCGGGCCGCTACGTCCTGCCCGTAAAGGCGGAGCACCGGGGCGCGGTGCCGGGCCTGACCCACGACGTATCCTCCAGCGGGGCGACGCTGTTCATCGAGCCCATGCAGGTGGTGCAGGCCAACAACGAGATCCGGGAGCTGGAGGCCAAGGAGAAGAACGAGATCGAGCGCATCCTCACGGAGCTTTCCCAGCTGGCCGCCGAGAGCAGCGAGGACATCGTTTATAACTTTGACCTGCTCACGGCCCTGGACCTCATCTTCGCCAAGGCGAAGCTCTCCTACCGCCTGCGGGGGGAGGAGCCGGAGATTGCCCGGGACGGGCAGGTGGTGCTGCGCAAGGCCCGCCACCCCCTGCTGGACCAGAAGACCGCCGTGCCCATCGACGTCGCCATCGGCGCGGGCTGCGACACCCTGGTCATCACGGGCCCCAACACCGGCGGCAAGACCGTGAGCATCAAGACCCTGGGGCTCCTCTCCGCCATGGCCCAGTGCGGGCTGCACATCCCCGCGGACCCGGGCAGCCGCGTCAGCGTTTTCAGGGAGATTTTAGCGGACATCGGGGACGAGCAGAGCATCGAGCAGTCCCTTTCCACCTTCTCCTCCCACATGACCAATATCGTGGGCATCCTGGAGCTCTGCAGCGACAGCAGCCTCATCCTGCTGGACGAGCTCTGC
>CAMVOG010000162.1 GCA_947169005.1 uncultured Clostridia bacterium
ATGCCGCCGCCCTCCTTTGCTCGTTTCTTTACAGCGGTATCATACCACAGTCGCCCCCGCGGGCGCAAGAGGCAGGCGGAGAGAATTGAGGCTCCGAGCCCTGCCGCCCGAGCCCTGAGCCCTTGCTTTTTGCGGCCCGTTGTGATATAAAAGGGACAAAGGGCCCTGGGCCCAAAAAGAACAGAAATGAGGGGTATCTATGGACGTTGTCAAGATCGTCATGCCGGAGCAGGTCACACCCAACGAGTTCGTCATGCCCATTGCGGACGTGAGCGGGATCAAGCGGAAATTCCTGGACGTGGCCTATGCCGACCAGTCCGAGAAGCAGAAGATCGATATCTATCTGCCCGATGAGGGGGAGGGCCCCTTCCCGGTCGTGTTCTTCATCCACGGCGGCGCCTTCTGGGGCGGCGAGCGCCGGGATTTCCAGATCTCCTACGTGATCGACGGCATCCGCCGGGGCTACGCCGTGGTCAGCCTGGAGCACCGCCTGTCCCAGGAGGTCAAGTTCCCCCAGCCCCTTTTTGACGCCAAGGCCGCCATCCGCTTCCTGCGGGCCCACGCCAAGGAGTATTGCCTGGACGCGGACCGCATCTGCTCCATCGGCGCCTCCGCCGGCGGCTACTTCGCCGCCATGCTGGCCACCAGCGCGGGCATCCCCGCCCTGGAGGACAAGACCATGGGCAACGCGGAGTTCGACAGCGGCGTGCAGGCCTGCATCGGCCTCTTCGGCGTCTACGATCTCGCCATGCAGTCCCAGTTTACGGAGGATACGCCCGCCATGCCCGGCTTCCCCAAGATGGCGAATTTCGCGGATCAGTTCATGGACCTCAGCTGCCGGGACTATCCCGGTCTCATGCGGCTGGCCTGGCCCGGAGCCTACGTGCGCCCGGACTGCCCGCCCATGCTGATCCAGGCGGGCACCAAGGACGAGATCGTTCCCTATCAGAATTCCCCGGACCTGGTGAACGCTGTCAACGCCGTCTGCGGCGAGGGCCGCGCCATCATGGAGCCCTTCGAGGGCTGCGCCCACGGCGACATCAAGTTCGCCGCCCCGGAGAACATCGACCGGCTCTTCCGCTTCATGGACGAGCATTTGAAATAAGCAGGACTCAGTACTCAGTACTTAGGAAATAGTACTCAGGACTCAGTACAGGAGGAAGAACATTTGAAAAAGAATCTTGGCGCTTTTCCGGCGGTTTATCCCATGCCGGTGCTGATGGTGGCGGCCTATGACGAGGCGGGGAAGGTCAACGTGATGAACGCCGCCTGGGGCATGATCTGCGGCATGGACAAGATCGCCCTCTTTATCGACGAGGACCACAAGACCACCCAGAATATCCTGAAAACCAAGGCTTTCACCGTGAGCCTGGCGGACCGGGCCCACATGGACGTGGCCGATTTCTTCGGCATCGCCACGGGCAACAAGATGAGCGATAAATTCGAGCGCACGGGCTACACCGCCGTGAAGAGCGGCTTCGTCAACGCCCCCGTCGTCGAGGAGTTCCCCCTGGTGATGGAGTGCGAGCTGGCCGAGGTGGTGCAGACCGAGAACATGTACGCCATCGTGGGCAAGATCGTCAACACCGCCGCCGAGGAAAAGGTGCTGGACGAGAAGGGCAAGGTCGACCCGACAAAGCTGGAGGCGCTGATCTTCGATCAGTTCCGCCACGGCTACTACGTTTCCGGCGAGCAGGTCGGCAAGGCCTGGAACGCCGGGGCGGGGCTGATGAAGTAATAAGAGCTGAATAAGAAAAACGGGGCAAGGCCGACGGCCTTGCCCCAAAATTTTATGCGGTTTTCTACGCGATCATATTCGCCGGGAAGAGCAGGATGGCAAAGAGCCCGGCGATCAGAATGGACAGGATCATACGCTCCAGCCAGATCACACACAGGTGCCAGAACTTCACCGGGACCTCGGTACCCATGCAGCAGGGGACGAAGGAGGCCAGGAAGATGATGGAGGTGACGGGCAGCACGGCCAGCATGAAGCGCAGCCGCATGGACCACACGCCGGTCGCCACCAGCAGGGCGGGAACGGTGACCTCGACGAAGGAGATCATGGAGCCCTGGGTCGCGATCTCAAGCTCCTTGCCGGTAAAGCCGAAGAGCCGGAAGAAGGGCCAGAAGATGTAGCCCAGCCAGCGGACGATGGGCGTGAAGGTGTAGAGCACCACGCCGAAGGTCCCGAAGAAGGAGGTGCCGGCGGAAACGGTGCCCAGCACGTTCATGGTCTCGACCATGTAGTACTTGATGCGCTTGCCCACGTTCTCCTGGTCCCGGGCAATGTCCAGCGCCTCGGTGACGGCGGCGGAGAAGAGACCCGTGCGGATGATCTTTTCCGGATTGGGGGTGGAGCCGGGATAGTAGCTGTCCGGGATCTTCCGCAGGGGGAAGATGCGCACGCCGATGAAGGCGACGATCAGCGTAATGAGGAAGGCCAGCCAGAAGTAAAGGTTCCAGTAGTTCTTGCCGCCCCAGAGCTCCGCGTTGTTCAGGCCGGTGTTGGTGGCCAGGGCCATCAAAAAGCCCACGGAAACGGTGGAAAGGCTGGTGTCGATGCAGACGGATTCACGCTCCGTCATGCGGCCGGTCTTGTACTGGTCGTTCACCGCGATGTGACCGGCGGAGAAGTTGCCCAGGAAAGCCGTGACCATGATGATGGCTGCGCGGCCGGGGAGGCGGAACACCGGGCGCATGATGACGCGCACGAACACGCCGATGAAGTCAACCAAACCGTAGTCAACCAGGAAGGGCAGGAATAGTGAGGCGCAGGGGATCGAGATACAGATCGTCACCAGGATGTTGGCCATGACGAAATTGGCGATGGAGTTGTTGTTCAGAGAGCCCACGGGATCAAAGAGCCAGCCCATGAAGCTGAAGTGATAGCCAAAGTAAATGTCGATGACGATCAGCGTTAGCACCAGGAAGCCGATGATCTTGAAGATGGAGAAGGCGGCGTTGACCTTGGTGGTCTTCCAGGCCTTCTGGGGCCGCAGGGCGAAGAGGTCCACCACCGCGAAGGCGCCGATGGCCCATACCACGAAGGGCATGGCCTTGAAGTTGCCCGTATAGAGGGCGGCCTTGATAAAGTTGGTCAGATGGGAGCACAGCACATTGGACTGCCCCTTCACCGCGCCCCATACCCACGAGCCGATGGTGATCTGATAGGCGGGCAGGTAGAAGTTGATGAAGAAGGCGAACACACCGAAGGCTGAGAACAGGAAAAACTTCAGGTACGTGGTCGCGCTGTACTTCTTGATGGAAGCGGCCATAAAAAGCATCATCCTCCTTGCGTTTGCAGGGCTTGCGCTTCTGCAAATTAAATAAATAGTTTGTACATATATATGTACCATAATTCCTAAGAAAAAGCAATAGAGACTTTTTCCATTTATATATCTTTCATAAAATCAAAGTGCGGTACTTGTGGAAAAGTGCGTTACTGTTTTGTCTCTTTTTGTCGCATCTTGACATTTATCCCGGGAGGTTGTATAATGCACCCTGCTTTGCATATAGTATCCTGTATAATCGGATGCAAGGCCCCTGCCCGCGCCGGGCGGTCATTCTCCCGGCATGAATATGGTGGTGACAAAATGAAGAAAAGAGTACATAAGGAGCGCCTGACGGCCATCGCGACGGTGCTGCCCATCTGCGCGATGCTGCTCTGGCTGCTGCCTCATGCGCAGACCTCCTTTGAGGAGATCGAGGACGAAGCGGCCCGGGCCGAGCGGGAGAACGCCGCTGCCGCGGCCCTGCTGACGGCGGAGCTTGAGGAGGACAGCGCTGAGCTGAACGAGCTGGCCCTGGAAAGCGTGCAGCCCGTGGACCCCTACACCTATCGCAACAAGGAGCTGCGGGAGGTCATGCTGCAGGCCATGGAGGCCCTGGAAACGGACGAGGCCGCCCGGCCCGCGGCGGAAAAGCTGATGGAGGCGGGCCTTTTGACGGAGCCCGGCTTCGAGGGGGAGGAGGCGGTCAGCTTCCAGCCCTTCCCGCCCCTGCCGCCGGAGCCGCTGCCCGCGCCCATGCCCAATATGGTCATTCACGAGCCCGGCTACTACTCCTTGGGGGAGAGCGGCTATATCTACGCCTGGGACGGGGAAAAGCTCCATTATACCGACGTGCTGCGCTGCTCCTGCACGGCCTATACCACGGAGCGGCAGATCAATAAAATCACGGCCACCGGCACCGTGGCCCACGTGGGCGGCGTCGCCGTGGACCCCACGGTGATCCGCTACGGCACCGATATGTACATCGTGGCCGAGGACGGCAGCTGGGCCTATGGCTACGCCCACGCCGAGGACTGCGGCGGCGGCATCAAGGGCAACAAGATCGACCTGTTTATGGACACCTACGATGAGTGCATCCAGTTCGGCGTCCGCCCCGCGTATATCTATATCCTTGGTTGATGAAAAGCCTGCCCCCTTGTGGGCGGGCTTTTTGTAACGTATTGCCGTTTCCTGCGTTAATAGGGTGAAAGGGGGCCGGGCCGTGGACTTTGAAAGCGTTTATAACGAGTATTTCAGGGACGTGTACCGCTGCCTGCGGGCCCTGGGAGCGGATGAGCCCTTGGCGGAGGAGCTGACCCAGGAGACATTTTTCAAGGTACTCAAGGCTCTGGACCGCTTTGACGGGAGCAAGGATATCCGCGCCTGGCTTTTCACCATCGCCCGCAACGCCTTTTACAGCTATTACCGGGGCCGGAAGCGCCTGGCGGAGGCGGAGCCGCCGGAGCGCCCCAGCCCGGCCCCGGCGCCCGAGGAGGCCCTGGCGGACCGGGAGCAGGCGGCGATGATCCATCGCTGCCTGCACGAAATGGCGGAGCCCTACAAGGAGGTTTTTACCCTGCGGGTCCTGGGGGAGCTGTCCTTTGAGCAGATCGGGAGCCTGTTCGGGAAGAGCGCGGGCTGGGCCCGGGTGGTCTATTACCGGGCGCGCCGGGAGA
Source organism: uncultured Clostridia bacterium (assembly GCA_947169005.1). GTDB lineage: Bacteria > Bacillota > Clostridia > Oscillospirales > Oscillospiraceae > RGIG6375. The sequence goes on from CAMVOG010000162.1 coordinate 4,946, forward strand.
TACGGGAATATTTGGAGGGATCGGAACATGAGTGAACAGATCTGCGGCGTCGTGCGGGACCTGCTGCCCCTGTATGCGGACGGGGCGGCCTCGGCGGAAAGCGCGGCGCTGGTGGAAGCGCATCTGGAGGGCTGCCCCGCCTGCCGTGCGGAGCTGGAAAAGCTGCGAGCCTCCCTGCCCCTGCCCGCGGAAACGGACGCGGAGCCCCTGCGGGGGCTGAAAAAAAGCCTGCGCCGAAGGCGCAGGCGGGCCGTGATCCTCACGGCGGCGGTGACGGCGCTGGCGCTGCTGGCCCTCTTCGCCGCGGCCTACGCTCCCGCCATTTTCCAGCGGGGGAATCCGCTGCCCTATCTGGCCGCCGCCGCGCGGCTGTCGGCACCGAATTCCTTCGTCCTGGTGGAGCAAAACGAGCGGGAGGCCGTGTATATCTCCCGTTTTGGGGCAGACCCGGTTTATCTGACCGTCGCCTACGAGGGAGATCTGAGAGGTATGCAATTCCGGGAGCAGATGGGCGCGGCCTATCTTTTCTCCGATGGGGAGCGGACCGTAGCCGTGGAGTCGGAGATCTACTGGGGCCGCTGGATGGTCTGGGAAGTGCCGAGACAATAAAAGACGGGGGTGGCGCAGGTTCATCG
>CAMVOG010000163.1 GCA_947169005.1 uncultured Clostridia bacterium
GGGAAAGTATAAATCACCATATATGTTAAATTTTTAGCCTCAAATGAATAAAATGTGTTGGAGAGTCCGGGTGCTTCACGGTATCTCTGGAAGGAGCCGCGGACGGAAAATGTATGATCCAGGTCTATGACTACGCGCTGAATGCGGCGACCTATTATGTGGAAATCGATGAGGAGAGCGTGGGCTTTTCCGGCAGCATCCTGGCCTATGACCTGGACGCCGGGACCTGGGTGCAGACGGCCCGCGGCTCCCGGGAGCTTCCGGCCCGCAGCGAGGGCTGCGCCCGCTTCAGCGCCGCCGCCGTGAGGGGGGAAACAATCTACGGCGTCGCCTACGGCACCCGGCTCTATACCCTCTCTCTGAAGGACCCGGCGGAAAGCACCCTGGTGGGCGATACGGGAGAGAGCCTTGTGGACCTGGCCTGGCGGGAGCAGGACGGCTTCCTCTACGGCGTGACGGAGGAAAGCAAGCTGGTGCGCGTTGACCCGGCCACGGGGCGGAGCAAGGTCGTCGGGGACACGCCGGTGAAGACCAATACCCTGGCCTGCGGCACGGACGGCACCTTCTACTCCAACGAATACGGCACCGGCCGCGTGTACGCCTATACCGTGGAGGCCTCCAAGAGGGCGGATCAGAGCCTGGACTTCACCGGGGACGGCCTTGTGAATGAGGCGGACGTCCGCGAGCTGCTGCGCTGCGCAGCGGAGGGAACGAGCCCCGCCGCCAACGCCGCCTCCGCCGATCTGGACGGCAGCGGGAGCGTTGAGGCCTACGACGCGGCGCTGCTGCTGGAGCGGCTGCCCGGCCGGGCGACGCTGATCGCCTCCACCGGGGCCGTCAGCAAATACGCCCAGTCCATGGCGGTGGACCCCAACAACGGACGCATCCTTTGGGCCAGCTACTCCACGGAGCTTTTGAAGGACGGCACGGAGGTCGGATTCTCCGTCCTTTACGAAATTGATCCTGTGACGCGGGAGTTCAGCACCTATAAGGACGTGGATCACCAGCTCAGCGGTCTGCTGGTTTTTGATAAGCATGTGGGCAGTATTTTCCCACCGCTGAGCGGCATCATCGGCATCAACGGGGATGAGAGCTACCGCTGGAAGGGCAGCACGGAACAGGGCGGAGCCGCCGCCGACTATGGCGTGGACAATACGCAGAAGCCTGCTGACCTGGCCGAGCGGCAGTACGCGGAGGATGAGACCGTTACCGTCGCGCTGCAGGCAGCCGGCGAGGCCGTCAGCGGCCTTTGGGAGCTGCGCTTCGATCCCGGGGAGCTGGCATTTGTCGGCGTGGAGCCCGCGGCGGAGCAGACGGTGCTCTCCGAGACGGAGGGCTGTCTGCGCCTGGCCTGGACCCAGCGCCCGGCCCTCCACGCGGGAGAGACCGCCGCGGTGCTGCGCTTCCGCCCGGCAGGCTGCGAGGCGGAGGCCTCCCTGCTGCGCTTGCAGGAGGATCAGGACCGGGAGATTCTGGTCCGGAGCCTCGATCTGGGCGGTCACGCCTGGGGCGACTGGAGCGTGACGAAGGAGCCCACCTGCGTGGAGACCGGCGAACACCGCCGGGTCTGCGCCCTCTGCGGCAAAACGGAGACGGAGGGGATGCCCATCGACCCGGACGGACATAGCTGGGGCGCCTGGCAGGGCGCGGAGCCGGGGCGTTATGAGCCTGCCCCGCAGAGGCGTACCTGCGCCCTTTGCGGCGAGACGGAGGGAGAGTGGGTCGTCCGTTCCAGCCAGAGAGTAACGGAGGCGGAGATCGTTTTGGGGGAGGTCCAAACGGAGGAAAGCTATATCCGGGGAATATCCTTCAGGGACGTGAAGCCTGTCAGCGCCTGGGCCTTACATGGAACAGACGGCGCGGTGCGCTATTTGGTCAAGCTGTCGAAAAAGGATTTGCTGACCGGGCGATTCCATCTCAGCCTGACGGTCGAACCCGGAATTGGGTCAGATTATGGGCGCGCCGTCAAAAGTAAAATCGTAGAAGCCGTCAAATGGGATGCTGACGAAAAGGAGTATACCCTGACGATGGAGGACGGCCTTGCCTCTCTGACGGTCTATTCCTATTATGAGGAAAAAAAATACACGCCCTTCAGCATCTATTTTTACTGCGGCGAGGGCGAGACGAATGAGGACAGCCTCTATCGCGTGGATATTCCCGACGTTGCGCGCAGCGCCTATTTCGACGGATTTATTGAGGCTCTGTTCTTGCAGACCTCACTTGAGCCCCAAAAGGCCAGTTGGGGCTTTGAACAGTTCGAGAACGGGGTCGACAGCCAGCTTGAGGCGGGAATATGGGCTGTAAACGGCGTCGTGTGGCTGGATGAAAAAACACCGGACGACGCGGAGCTGACGATCAGCTTCAAGAGCGAAAGCAGGATCAAAATCTATGAAGGGCATGATTTCCAAGGGGAAGAGATCGACTCAGCCATCGTACGGCTCCGCAACGGGCTGGGAGAGCTGAAGATTTGCGTGGCCCCCTATTCCAACGCTGCCAGGCGCCTGTATACCATCCGCTTCAAAAACTATATCAATGAGGCTCCGGCCCTGGCGGGCGCGGCCTCCGGCGCGGCGGTGGTGAAGGCGGGGGAGACCCTGTCCCTGGACCTCTCCACCCTCTTTACGGAGCCGGATCAGGAGGCCATGAGCTATACCGTCGCCCTGGACGGCGGGGCCGCGGCGGAGGCTCCGGAGCAGTACGCCGTCACCTTCACCGAGCCCGGCGTCCACAGCCTGGTCTTCACGGCCCATGACGAGGCGCTTTCCTCCCCGGCCTATACCCTCACGGTGACGGTGAAGGATGGCAGCGTCCTTTACGGCGACGTGAACGGGGACGGCAAGGTGAACAGCAAGGATCTGACGGTGCTCAAGCGCTGGCTGGCCAAATGGAGCGTCACCATCGACAGCGAGGCCGCCGACGTGAATGCCGACGGCAAGGTGAACGGCAAGGACGTGACGGTGCTGGCCCGTTACCTGGCGGGCTGGGTCGGCGTGACCCTGGGATAAAGGAGCAAAACGAAATCGCCGCCCCCTTTTGGGGGCGGCGAAGTGTTTTTTTAGGGAAGCATTACGCCTGATAGGAGCGGAGAAACTGGCGGGTGCGCTCCTCTCTGGGAGCGTCCATGATCTGCCGGGGGTCGCCCTGCTCCACGATCACGCCCTTGTCCATGAAGATCAGGCTGTCGCTCACGTCCCGGGCGAAGGACATTTCGTGGGTCACGATGATCATGGTGGTCCGCTCCTCCGCCAGGGCGCGGATGACCTTCAGCACCTCGCCGGTAAGCTCCGGGTCCAGGGCGGAGGTGGGCTCGTCAAAGCAGAGGATATCCGGCTTCAGCGCCAGGGCGCGGGCGATAGCCACCCGCTGCTGCTGGCCGCCGGAGAGCATGTGGGGATAGTGCCCGGCCCGGTCCGCCAGCCCCATGCGCTCCAGCAGGGCGCGGCCGTTTTCCTCAATGGAGGCCAGCAGCGCCTTCCGCTCCGTGCGCCAGGCGGGGTCGTCCCTGGCCAGGAGCTTCCCGGCCAGGGTCACGTTTTCCAGGGCCGTATACTGGGGGAAGAGGTTGAAGCTCTGGAAGACGAGGCCGAAGTGGAGCCGCCGGCGGCGGATCTCCGCCTCCCGCAGCGCGCCGGTCTCCGCCGCGTCGAAGACGGTCTCGCCGTTTACGGCGATGCTGCCCCCGTCGGGCCGCTCCAGAAAGTTCAGGCAGCGCAGCAGCGTGGTCTTGCCGCTGCCGCTGGAGCCGATGATGGACAGGGCCTGGCCCTGCTCCAGAGAAAAGCTGATATCCCGCAGCACCTGCGTGGCGCCGAAGCGCTTTTCGATCCCGCGGACCTCCAAGACGGGCATGGCGACCCCTCCTTTACCGGAAATAGCTCAGCCGCCGCTCGACCCAGCCGAACAGCAGCGTCAGAATGCCCACGAAGGCCAGGAAAAAGAGCCCCGTGGCGAAAAGCGGCCAGATGAGCCCGGCGGAGGTGTATTCCTTCGCCGTCATGATGATCTCCAGGACGGAGATGTAGTTGGCCAGGGCCGTGTCCTTCACTAAGGTGATGATCTCGTTGGACATGGGCGGCACCACCCGCTTGAGCATCTGCAGCAGGGTGACGCGGAAAAAGATCTGCCCCCGGGTCAGCCCCAGCACCTGCCCGGCCTCCCGCTGGCCCTGGGGCACGCCCTGGATGCCGCCGCGGAAGATCTCGGAAAAATAGCAGGCGTAGTTGATGCTGAAGGCCACGACGGCGGCGGCCATGCGCCCGCCGCTGCCCCGGGGCCAGCCGAAGGCGAGGTTCAGCAGGCCGGGCCCGAAGTAGATGATCAGGATCTGCAGCATCAGCGGCGTGCCGCGGATGATCCACACGATGGTTTTCACCAGCCAGGAAAGGGGCTTGAAGCGGCTCATGGAGCCGAAGGACACGATCAGCCCCAGCGGCAGGGAAAACAGCAGCGTCAGCGCGAAAAGCCGCACGTTGTTGCTCAGAAAGGACAGGGTCAGGCGGGAAAAGATCGCTTCCATTTCGCATCCTCCGAAGACTTCCCCCGCGGGATGGCCCGCGGGGGGAGTGTCAAATCATTCAGTCGGCCAGCTCCAGGCCGTATTTATCGGCCAGGGCCTGCAGGGTGCCGTCCGCCTTCATGGCGTCAAAGAGCTCGTTGACCCGGTCCCGGATGTCGGAGCCCTTGCGGAAGGCCACGCCGTAGTTTTCCTCCGCCAGGTAGTCCACGACGCTCAGATCGGCGTAGTTGGTGCCCTCCCCGGTCATGGAATTGGCGAGGGTCATGTCCAGCACGGCGGCGTCCGCCGTCCCGGCGGCCACCTCCATGAGGCAGTCGGTCTGCACGCTCTTGCCCACGTAGTCCGCCTGAGCGAGATTGGGCTCGGGATCGATGGGGTCTTCGGGGTCGGAGTAGTTGCCCTTGATCTGCTCTTCACCGGCGGAGCCGATCTCGGCGCAGACCGTGGCTCCGATGAGGGAGGCCGTCCCGTCATAGGCGAAGCCGTCCTTGACCACGACCACCTGGGCGTTCTTCACGTAAGGCTTCGTGCAGGCCATGTTGGCCTCGCGCTCGGCATTCAGGGTGAGGCCGTTCCAGATGCAGTCGATGTCCTTGGCCTCCAGGGCCACCTCCTTGGTGTCCCAGTTGATGATGACGAACTCCGGCTCCACGCCCAGCTTGGCGCAGACGGCCTGGGCCAGCTCCGTGTCAAAGCCCGTGAAGACGCCGTTTTCGTCGGTGTAATTCATGGGCTCATAGACCGTGTAGCCGATGATCAGCTTCTTGTTGGCGGTCACGTAGGCAAGGTCACTTTCCGCAGCCGGGGTGGAAGAGGAGGCGGCGGGGGCGGGGGTCGTTCCGCCGCCGGAGCAGGCGCAGAGCGCGCAGAGCAGGAGCGCCGCCAGCAGCAGAGAAAGCAGTCTTTTCATGTTTATTCCCTCCAGGTGAATAAAAATTTACTTTAACATATTACCACGCTAATACGATAAAGTAAAGAGCTTTGGCGTCCGTCGGCAGAAAAAATGGCGGATGTCAAGAAGAATTTTGACACTTTAGCATATTTCTGCAATTTGTAACA
>CAMVOG010000164.1 GCA_947169005.1 uncultured Clostridia bacterium
CGCCGATGGCGACGGAGACGCCGCCAGCGCCGAAGTCGTTGCAGCGCTTGATCATGCGACTGACCTCCGGGTCCCGGAAAAGGCGCTGGAGCTTGCGTTCCTCGGGGGCGTTGCCCTTCTGCACCTCGGCGGCGCACTCGGAGAGAGAGCTGAGATCATGGGTCTTGGAGGAGCCGGTGGCGCCGCCGCAGCCGTCGCGGCCCGTGCGTCCGCCCAGGAGGATCACCACGTCCCCGGGCTGGGGCTCCTCACGGAGCACGTTCCTGAAGGGCACCGCGCCCACCACGGCGCCCACCTCCAGGCGCTTGGCCACGTAATCAGGGTGATAAGGCTCCGTCACCTGGCCCGTGGCGAGGCCGATCTGGTTGCCGTAGGAGCTGTAGCCCGCGGCGGCGGTGGTGGTCAGCTTGCGCTGGGGCAGCTTGCCGGGCAGCGTCTCGGAGACGGGGACCGTGGGGTCCGCCGCGCCGGTGACGCGCATGGCCTGGTAAACGTAGGCGCGTCCGGAGAGGGGGTCCCGGATGCAGCCGCCGATGCAGGTGGCCGCGCCGCCGAAGGGCTCGATCTCCGTGGGGTGGTTGTGGGTCTCGTTCTTGAAAAGCAGCAGCCAGTCCTCGGTCTTGCCGTCGATTTTGGCGTCCACATGGATGCTGCAGGCGTTGATCTCGTCGGAAACGTCCAGCTCCTTGAGGCCGCCGCGCTTTTTCAGCGTTTTGGCCCCGATGGTGGCCACGTCCATGAGGGTGACGGGCCGGGTCTCGGCCTTTTCGCCGTAGACCTCCCGGCGGGCGGCGAGATACTCCTCGTAAGCGGCCCGGACCTCCCCGTCCTCGATGGCGGCCTCGGTGATCCGGGTGCCGAAGGTGGTATGGCGGCAGTGGTCGGACCAATAGGTATCGATCACCTTCAGCTCCGTCACCGTGGGGTCCCGCTTCTCCTCGTCCCGGAAATAGCGCTGCATGAAGCGCAAATCGTCCAGGTCCATGGCCAGGGAATACTCGTCGATCAGCCCGGAAAGGGCCTCGTCCCCCAGGCCAATGAAGCCCGCCACGGACTTCACGGGCTCCGCCTCCGGATAGTGTACCGCCAGGGTCTCCGGCTTCGTGAGGGCGGCCTCCCGGGAATCCACGGGGTTGATGAGATAGGCGCGGATGGCAGCCTTGTCCGCCTCCGTCAAGGGGCCGGTGAAGGCATAGAGCTTCGCGTAGGCCACCCGGGGGCGCTCCCCATGCTCCAGCATCTGGATGCACTGGGCCGCGGAATCCGCCCGCTGGTCGTACTGGCCGGGCAGAGCCTCCGTCGCCAGCAGCCAGCAGTCCGCAGGCAACTCGGGCAGGGACTCGTCCCACACGTCGTCACAGGGCGGCTCGGAAAAGACCGTCACCTTGGCGCGGGCATAAAGCTCCGGACTGACGCCCTCCACGTCGTAGCGGTTATAGATCGTCAAGCCCTCGGCGGCCTCGATCCGCAGATTGCCGCGGATGTCCCGCAGCGCCGCGGCAGCCTCCACGGCGTAATCGGTTTTCTTGGCGGTAAAGCATCTGTATACCAAAGCAGACCCCTCCATTTTTTATCTTCAGAAATCAGTACTTAGGAAGTAGTACTCAGAACGCGTATAGTTCAGTCGCCGAATTTCTTTTTCAGCGCGGATTCGGTGAAAAAAGCGGGAACGAGCATGGGAACGCACTGGCAGACGCAGACGAGCCCGCCGACGATCCCCACCGTGCCTGCGTCTCCATGCAGGACAAAAAGCAGAGGGATCACAGAAAGGGGCAGGAGAACCAGCCCGACGAGAAACCACAGTCTGCCGAAATGCCGATGGGCGAAATCCCAGCTTTCTGCGCTGCGCATGGATCGGATGGTGCGATATCCAAAGGCTTCATTGATCTTCTCGGGCGGTTTGCGGGCAAAACGGCGGCCAAACACGATCATTGCAAGGGGGATCAGCAGATCCATTACCAGCATAAACAGCCAAAAAACCATGCACAGCCCTCCGTTCAACAGGGTATTGATCCGCATAAGAGCAAACCACGCGCAAAGATCCTTCGCTTCGCTCAGGATGACAATAACTTATCTCTTATCTCTTATCTCTTATCTTTTATCTTTTATTTCAGGTTGACCGTCCAATTCTCGATATGGTTAAAGATATCGTGGGGCGCGGGGCTCATGCCCGTGACGGTCTCGCGGTGGGTGGTGATGGTCCGGCGGGCGAAGAGCAGGGAGAAGATGGGCAGCTCCTCCGCGATATAGGAATAAAGGGAGGCCGCCGCGTCGGGCTTGTCCTCCGCCCGGGCGTGGTTGAAGCTGTCGATGCGGTTCTGCAGCTCCGGGTCATAAACGCAGTAATTCGCGCTGCCCTCCAGCCCCAGGAGCGCATTGAGGTCAAAATCCGCCGTCAGACGAATTTCACCCAGAAACAGATCGTAATTGCGGTTTTCCAGGGCGCTGAGATAGTCCTCCCAGGCCAGCTCCCGCACGCGGATACGGAAGCCCGCCTCGGCAAGCTGGGCCTGGATGGCGTGGGCCAGCTCCGTTTTGACGGGGTTTTCCTTGTTCACCACCAGGCGCAGATAAATGGAATCCACGGCGGCGATGTTGCCGTTGATATAATCCAGCCAGCCGTCCCCGTCATAGTCCTCCACCTGGTAGAGGATGCGGGCAGCCTCCAGGTCCGCCGGGCGGATGGTGAAGGGATCGTAGTCCGCGGAGTAGAAAGAGGCGGCGGGGTGCAGAGGCAGCGTAACGGGAACGCCCCCGGTGACCTCCTCGCAATAGCGGCCGCGGTCCAGGGCGGAGGAAAGGACGACTCGGCGGTTTCGCTCCGCCAGAAAGGGCGCGTCCCGGTTGACCCCCAGGAAGAAGAATAGGGTCTCGTCCTGGTAGCGGGTCTCCGTATTGCCGTAAAACTCCAGATGATTCATCTCCGCCCGGGAGGAGACCGCCAGGTCCACCACGCCCGCGTCAAAGGCGGAGATCAGCTCGCTCCCCTCGACGTTCTGGAGATAGATGCGGTCCATGGGCAGCTCCGACGCTCCGTGCCAGCGGTCAAAGGCACGGAGGAAGACCGCGCCGCCGCCCTCGGCATAGGTATAGGGGCCCGTACCAACCGGGTCCACGTCCCGCCCGCCGTTTTGCAGGACAGGCACGTCCAGCAGCAGGGGCAGATTCTGATTCACCCGGTCCAGCTCAATGAAAAGCACGCCCTCCAGCACATAGGCGGCCAGCACATGCCGCAGGCGGGAGGCGTAGGCCGCGCTTTCCCGGGCCCTGTTCAGCGAGGCGGCCACGTCCTCGGGTGTGAGGCGGCTGCCGTTATGAAAGCGCACGTCCTCCCGGACACGGAAGTGAAAGACCTTGCCGTCCTCCGTATCCCAGCTCTCGCAGAGCAGCGGCTCCGCCTCGAAGCTCTCCGTCACGCGGAAGAGGCCCTCGTAGAGCAGAGGGTACAGCCAGTCGTTGCCTGCCGCGTCGCCGAAGGGATCAAAGCCCGCCGCAGGGTCATAGGCCAGGGTAAAGAGCGTATCCGCATAGCCGGAGGCGGCGGGAGCGACGGCCTCCGGGGCGGGGGGCTCTTCCCCCTCCCCCGCCGTTTCCGAGGGCGGCTCCGGGGCGGCCGGCGAAGGGGCGCAGGCGGTAAGCAGCAGAGAGAGCGCCAGAAGGAGCGATAGGACGGATATGGACTTTTTCAGCGTTCTCCCTCCCTTGCGGGCGGCAGATTGCCGCCCCTACAGTTTCATCATAATGACCGCGGCCTGGACGCCGCGCTGTCCGTTGGTGGCCCGATGGGACCAGTATTTTTCATGTTGGCAGCGGGTGCAGTCCGGGCAGACGGCGATATGCTCCGGCGCAAGCCCCGCCCGCAGCAGCAGGGCGCGGTTGACGCCCTTCAGGTCCACATGAAACTTGCCGTTTCCGTCGTCCCGGATGAAATCCCCGGCGTTCTCCAGGCCCAGGGCCCGTACCGCCTCCGGGACCTCGGGCCCCGTCTCGAAGCAGCAGAAGCCGATGCCGGGTCCGATGGCGGCCCGTACGTCCCGGGGCTCCGCGCCGTACTCCCGCTCCAGAGCGGCCACGGCCTTGCCCACGATATCCGCCACGGTGCCCCGCCAGCCCGCGTGAACGGCGCCCACGGCCCCCGCGCCGGGGGCGGACAGCAGGATGGGGATGCAGTCCGCGATAAAGGTGAAGAGGGCCAGGCCCTTTTCGTTGGTGACAAGGCCGTCCGCCTCATAGGGAACGGGGGCGGAAAGCGGATCCCGGGCGTCCGCCGCCGTGACGGGGCGCACCGCGTCCTTATGCACCTGGCGGGTAAAGACCAGGCGGGCGGGGTCCAGCTGCAGGGCCGCGGAAAGGCGGCGATAGTTCTCCTCCACCCGCCCGGGCTCGTCGCCCCGGGTGAAGCCCAGGTTCAGCGAGGACCAGATCCCCTCGCTGACGCCGCCGGAGCGGTTGGTAAAGGCGTGGACCAAGCCGGGCAGGGCGCTGAGATTCTCCGCCTCCGCCCAGCTCAGTTCCCCGCGCTGTTTCTCAATAAATCCGTTCATCAGGCATCCCGCCCATGGCAGTATTTATACTTTTTGCCGCTGCCACAGGGGCAGGGCTCGTTGCGCCCGATCTTGTTCTTCACGCGCAGGGGCTGCTTTTTCACGGTATCGTCGCCGCCGGCGTTCATGGCCATCTGGCGGTTGGTCTCCTTGCGTTCCAACTGCTCGGGCTTACGGATCTCGGCGGTCAACACCCGGCGGACCACCTCGTCCTTGATGCCGTTGACCATGGCCTCGAACATTTCGCTGCCCTCGCGCTTGTATTCGTCGATGGGCTTCACCTGGGCGTAGCCCCGGAGCCCGATGCCCCGGCGCAGCTCCGCCATGGCGTCGATATGGTCCATCCAGTACTCGTCCACCACCCGCAGGAGGATAACGCGCTCGAATTCCCGCATGAGGGGGGTCTCGGTGCCGGGGATGAGGCCGAAGCGCTCCTCTTTCTCCTTATAATAGGCGATGGCCTTCTCGCTGAGGACCTCGGTGAGATATTCGGTGGTATACTGATCCAGCTCCTGCTGGCTGGGGTTGATCTCCCCGGGCTTGAGGAAGAGCTTTTCAAAGGGCAGCAGGGCCTTCTGCAGCTCAAAGAGATCGGAAACATAGCCCTGGGGGCCCACCTCCGTGACGACCTCCTGGCCGACGACGGAGCGGATCATGCCCTGGATATACTCGCTGATGTCCTCCCCGTCCAGCACCTTCTTGCGCTCGCCGTAGATGATCTCACGCTGCTGATTCATCACGTCGTCGTACTCAATGGTGTTCTTGCGGATCTGGAAGTTGCGGCTTTCCACCCGCTTCTGGGCCTGCTCGATGGAGTTGGAGAGGATCTTCCGGTCAATGGGCGTATCCTCGTCCACGCCCAGGGTCTCCATGATGCCCTGCATCCGCTCCGCTCCGAACAGGCGCATGATATCGTCCGTCATGGCGATGTAGAAGCGGCTTTCGCCGGGGTCGCCCTGACGACCTGAACGGCCGCGGAGCTGGTTGTCGATACGGCGGC
>CAMVOG010000165.1 GCA_947169005.1 uncultured Clostridia bacterium
GGCGAGAGCCCGGTTTACATGCTGGCTCCGGGGGATTATACGGGCCACATCCTCTTCTTCTTTGAAAACGGCAAGGCCGCCCGGGTGCAGCTTGCCTCCTACGCCACCAAGACCAATCGCCGCAAGCTGACGGGGGCCTATTCCGACAAGTCGCCTCTCCGTACCCTGCTGGAGATCAGGGAGGAGAAGGAGATCGCCGTGATCTCCACCGAGGGCCGCGCCCTCATCTTCAACTCCGCCCAGCTTGCCCCCAAGGCCAGCCGGGATACCCAGGGCGTGGCCGTGATGACGCTGAAAACCAAGTATCGCCTGGATCGGGCCTGCTGGCTGGACGATAGCACCATCCGGAATGTGGCCCGCTATCGGGTCCGCAGCCTTCCCGCCGCCGGGGCCCTGCTTCGCCCGGAGGACAAGGGCGAGGAACAGGTAACGCTGTAAGCATGCGCCGCAAGTGGGTGATCGAATGAACGTACAGGTGGATACGGTCAAGACAGCCGCCTTCACAATGGACTATTGCCGCTTCGGGCAGGGGAGGGAGCCCCTGGTCATCCTGCCCGGGCTCAGCGTGCAGCGGGTCATGGGCTCGGCGGAGGGCATTGCGGAGGCCTACCGTCTGCTGGCGGAGGTTTTCACGGTCTATGTTTTCGAGCGCAGAAACGAGCTGCCCCCGGTCTATTCGCCGGGCGGCATGGCGGAGGACACCGCAGCCGCCCTCCGATGCCTGGGTCTGGGCCCCGTCAATCTCTTCGGCGCCTCCCAGGGCGGCATGATGGCCATGGAGCTGGCGATCCGGTATCCGTCGCTGGTGAAAAAGCTGATCCTCGGCTCCACCTCGGCCCGGCTGGGGCAAGGTTCGCTCAGCCTTTTTGCGAGCTGGCGCGGTCTGGCGGAATCCGGCGACGCCGAAGCCCTCTATCTGTCCTTCGGAGAGGCCCTTTTTCCCCGGCCGTTCTTTGAGCGGTCCAGGCAGCTCCTGCTGGACGCCGCCAAAGCCGTCACAGAGGAGGACCTGTGCCGTTTCCGCATTCTTGCGGGCGGCATGGAGGGCCTTGACCTTCTCGGCGACCTGGAAAAGATTGCCTGTCCGGTGCTGGTGCTGGGCGCGAGGGACGATTCGGTGCTGGGTGGGGAGGCGTCCCTGCAAATCGCGGAGCGATTGGGAAGGGGAACGGCCTGCGCGCTGCATATGTATGGGGGCTATGGCCACGCCGCCTACGATCTGGCTCCCGATTATAAGGAGCGTATGCTGCGCTTTCTCACCGCTGAAATGCCGGCCTGATCGGCTCTTGCCTTTCATTACTGTCATTATCCATTTCCGATTGACATGGGGGTGCCGCTGATGCCCAAAAAACGCATACGAATTCTGGCGGCCCTCTGCCTGCTCTCGCTGCTGCTGACCGGCTGCCAGGGCATGTTTGAGAAGGAATACCGCTTTGAGGAGGCCTACGAGGAGGAGTACACAGCCACGCGCCGGGATTCCTCCGTGCAGGAGGTGCGCAGCTATTCCGGCATGGTCAACGCGCTGATGAATCTGATCAGCTTTGCCGCGGAATCCGGCATCATCCGCACCACGAAATACAACGGCGCGGTGGAGGACGATATTTCCCGCGCCTGCTTTGAAGTCACGCGGGAGACGCCCCTGGGCCTCTACGCGGTGGAGTATATGTCCCACAGCGTCAGCCGCATTTTGTCTTATTATGAGATCAGCGTCAATATCAGCTACAAGCACACGGCAGAGGAGATCGCCGCCATTCGCACGGTCCATACGAGCCGGGAGCTGCAGGAGCAGATCACGGAGACGCTGGCGGCGCAGGAGGACAGCCTTACCTTTATGCAGGTCTCCACGGAATTCGGGGAGGAGGAGATACGCTCTATGACGGAGCAGGCCTACCGGGACGACCCCCTTTCCATCCCGGAGCAGCCGGAGATCAGCGTCAACATTTATTCCTCCCCCTCCACGGTCCAGCGCATCACGGAGCTGCAGTTGGACTATGCCCTCCCCGCTGCGGAGCTGGCCCGGCGTCCGGCGGCGCTGCGCCTCTGGTGCGATACCTATTTTAAAGAGCGCTGGGGTTTCGACGCCCTTATCCTGGCGCGGGAGGTCTGTTCCCTCCTGCGCCCCTTCGGCACGGCGCGGACGGCCTATGACGCGCTGATCGGCGGCGCCTCCGCCGACGACGAGGCCTATGCCATGGTGATGAAGCTCGTCTGCGAATACTGCGGCATCGACTGCTATGTGGTCTCCGGCCGCCGGGATCAGCGGGAGCGCTTCTGGAACATCGTGGAGTGGGAGGGGGACTACTATCATCTGGACGCCAGCGAGGCCGCCGTCACGGGGACGGAGCCCGCGCTGCTCTCGGATCGGCAGATGCTCAGCCTTTACCGCTGGGATACCAGCCGCTACCCGGCCTGTGAGGCCGAGTTGCCTGCCCCGGCGGAGGAGCGGGAGCCCGCGGAGGGCGTCATCAAGCCCTCAGCAGAATAAAAAAACGGTCTGCCCGGACTGTGGTCTACACAGTCCGGGTTATATTTTTATCTTAATATGTTTAATTATGATATAATTAAGTAAAAGTTACAAAGATAAAGAGATTTTTCAACAAATTGTTGTTGACAGGGCTAAAGTTGTGCCTTATAATGCAAGTACATTTAATCCTTTGGTAATATTTCGGCTGGGACCGAAATAAACCTGGGAGAACAGTAAGGAGAGAAAAGCATGAAGAAAATCCTGGCCCTGGTCCTCGCGCTGGCCCTGGTGTTCGCCCTCGCGGCCTGCTCCAACGGCGGTACGACGACCACCACCAACAGCGGCAGCACGGCGACCGATTCCGGCACCACCGCTCCCGCCACCACCTCCGGCAAGGCGTACCCCAACGCCAACGCTGACGGCAGCATCAATCTGGACACCATTGCCCACTTTGATAACGACTATGACTACACCCAGAACCCGAAGCTGAAGGTGGCCTACCTGGCTCAGGCCGGCGGCCCCCTCTATCAGCAGTCCGCTGACGCTTATGAGCACTGGGCTCCCCTCTACAACATGGAGTGGGCGGGCTACATCTCCGCTGACGGCGATTCCGAGAAGTTCATGACCTCCCTGCAGACTCTGATCGACCAGGGCGTCACCTGCTTCATCCTGGACCCCGACAGCACCATCTTCACCTCCGTTGTTTCTCTGATGGAGAACTCCGGCGTTGAATGTCACTGGATGAGCCAGATGTCCGCTCCCCGTGACAACACCACCGGCGACGGCGTCCCCATGGGCGGCAACATGATCCACCCCTACGTCGGCTTCGATAACTACGACGCCGGTGTGCAGGTCGCCAACAAGCTCGTCGAGTGGAAGAACGAGACCTATCCCGACGTTTCCTGGGACGAGGTCGGCTGCATCGCCATGGCCTGGTCCACCTCTCCTCCGCTGCAGGACCGCGTGGACGCTACCCGCGACGTGTTTGCCGCCGCTGCCGGCAGTGACGCCAACTTCTTCGTGGCCGACTGCGTTTCCAACGGCATGAACCTCCAGGGCGGTATCGACGCCGTCAGCCCCATCATTTCCACCCACACCGAGATCAAGTATTGGCTGGTCAACGGTCTGATCGACGACTTCGCTCAGGCCGCCGCCACCGTCATTGAGCAGCAGGGCCTCACCGAGACCTCCTGCGTGGCCGACTTCGGCGGCTCCGCTCTGCAGATGCAGTGGGATGCCGGCCAGCAGAACGCCTATCGCTACGCTCTGTTCACCGCGCAGAACCTCTATGCCGAGCCCATCCTCGGCGCTGTCTACGCCTTCGCCAACGGCTGGGCGACTCCCGACACCATCTGGCCCAGCTGGATCAACCATCACGACTGCGGCGCCGACGGCCACACCTATCCCCAGCTCCGTCTGCCCACCGTTTGGCTGGAGCCCGACACCTATCAGCACTACCTGGAGTGGACCGATATGTATGCCCACGCCAGCGCCTACAACTACAGCCAGGACGGCATCGGCCTGGATGATTACAGCCCCTTCGTCACCGAGGTCCCCGCTGAGTACAAGTAAGCGGATCTGATCCACTGAAAGCAACAAAATAAGATATTGAAAATGGACGGCCGTCCGCCGTCCATTTTCAATAAATGGAGAAAAACGGGTGATTGAATATGGCTAAATCCTTGGAATTAAGGGGAATCGGCAAAACCTTCCCCGGTGTGCGAGCCCTCAACGAGGTCAGCTTCAAGGCTGAGGGCGGCAAGATCCTGGCGCTGCTGGGCGAAAACGGCGCGGGCAAAAGCACACTTCTGAAAATCATGAACGGCGACCTGCAGCCGGACGAGGGCGAGATCCTTCTGGACGGCAAGCCCGTCAAATTCCACTCCCCGCAGGACGCCATCGACGCGGGTGTGAGCATCATCTACCAGGAGCGCCAGCTCATGCCCAGCATGTCCGTTATGGAAAACATTTTCGCCGGCGACCTGCCCAGGACGAAGCTGGGCTTTTTCGATAAGCGCAGGCTGCAAAAGGACGCGCAGAAGATCATCGACGATTTCGGCCTGCCCATTGATCCCACGGAGCAGGTGGGCCGCCTGAACATCGCCTATCAGCAGATGGTCGAGATCATGAAGTCCTATCGCCGCGACTCCGATATCATCGCCTATGACGAGCCCACCGCCCCTCTGACGGATTCCGAGATCCGCGTGCTTTTCGACGTGATCCGCCGCCAGCGTGACGAGGGCAAGGTCATCATCTACGTTTCCCACCGCATGAACGAGATCTTTGAGCTTTCCGACGAGATCGTCGTGCTCAAGGACGGCCAGTACGTCAAGACCCTCAAGACCGCCGAGACCAACGAGGCGGAGCTCATCAAGGCCATGGTGGGCCGCGACATCGGCGACACCTACGCCAACCTGAGCCGCAATGAGACCATCGGCGACGTGGTCCTGGAAATGAAGGGCGTCAAGACCCCCTACGTACATGATATCGACCTTACGGTGCGTAAGGGCGAGATCGTGGGTCTGGCGGGCCTTGTGGGCGCGGGCCGTACCGAGGTGGCCCGGGCTCTCTTCGGCGCCGACCCGGTCACGGGCGGCGAGATCATTCTGGACGGGCAGAAGGTCCACTTCAAGTCCCCCCGGGACGCCATCGACGCCGGCATCGCCCTCTGTCCCGAGGACCGGAAGGAGCAGGGCCTGGTCATGGGCCGCTCCATCAAGGACAACGTGGCCATGCCCGTGATCGACTATCTCTGCAAGGCGGGCATCTTTGTCCAGCGGGGCGAGGTAAACCGCCTGGCGGACACCGCCGTGGAAAAGTACAGCATCAAGACGCCCACGGTGGATAAGCTGACCATCGAGCTCTCCGGCGGCAACCAGCAGAAGGTCATCCTGGGCCGCTGGACCAATGAAAAGCTGGATACGAAGGTGCTGATCCTCGACGAGCCCACCAAGGGCATCGACGTGGGCACCAAGGCGGAGATCTACCAGA
>CAMVOG010000166.1 GCA_947169005.1 uncultured Clostridia bacterium
TGACCGGGCCTGGCGGGAGGCCGTGGGCCGCCTCTGCGTGGCCCTGGCCCAGGAGGCCGAGAGCGTGGAGCGCGTTCTCTGCGGGCTCCCTATGCGGCTGAAATGAGGGCAGGGATGGAGCTTTTGCTGATCCGCCACGCCCCCACGGCAGGGAACCTGGCCCGCCGCTACCTGGGCCGCACGGACGAGGGCCTTTGCCCCGAGGGGGTCGGGCTGGCAAGGGAGGCCGCTGGGCAGATGCCTCCGGTGGACACGGTTTACATAAGTCCCATGCGGCGCTGCCGGGAAACGGCGGAGCTGCTCTTTCCGGGGCGGGAGCCCGTCGCCGTCCCCGGCCTGGAGGAGACGGACTTCGGGGCCTTTGAGTACAAGACCTACGAGGAGCTGAAAACGGACCCGGCCTACTGCGCCTGGCTGGATTCCGGCGGCGAGGGGCCCATCCCCGGGGGCGAGGACAGGAAAACCGTGGAGCGACGGGTCCTGGCGGCCCTGGACGGGCTGCTGGAGAGTCTGCCGGAGAAGGGGCACGCGGCCCTGGTGGTCCACGGCGGCACGATCATGACGATCCTGGCCGCCCGGGGCCTTCCGGAGCGGAGCTACTACGACTGGCAGGTGGAGACCTGCCGGGGCTTTTCCGTCGTACCCGAGGCGGGGAAGCTGAGAGTGATCGGGGAGATATAAGCGGCTGTGCCGCGAGAGGAGGATGGCACAATGAAGGGTCTGGACCTGGCCCGGGGCTACTACGAGGACGTGGTGCGCCCGGCGGTGTCCCTAAAATTCGGGGAGCGCTTTTCCCGCATGGCCTTCGGCCTGGTGGGAGAGGGCTCCGAGTGCTACGGCTTTGACGACGAGATCTCCCAGGACCATGACTTCGGCCCCCGGGTGCAGATCTGGCTGACGGCGGAGGACTACGCCGCCTTCGGGGAGGCGCTGCAGGCCTTCCTCGCCACGGTCAGCAAGGACTACGCGGGCTACCGGGGCGTGAACGTAAGCCAGTACGGGGAGGGGCGCGAGGGCGTCTTCACCGTGGGCGGCTTTTACAGCCGCTTCATCGGCCTTACCCGTGCCCCGGAGAGCATCGCGGAATGGCGGCGGCTACCGGAGGTGAATCTCTCCATCGCCACCAACGGCGCGGTCTTCTTCGACGGGCCGGGGGCGTTTTCCGCCCTGCGGCAGCGGCTGCTGGACTTTTACCCGGAGCCCCTGCGGCTGAAAAAGATGGCCGCCCGCTGCATGAAGATGGCCCAGTCCGGCCAATACAACTTCTCCCGCTGCCTGCGCCGGGGCGAGCGGGTGGGGGCGAGCCTGGCGGCGGCGGAATTTATCCAGACCGCGGGCTCCATGCTCTTTCTGATGAACCGGCGCTACTGCCCCTTCTACAAGTGGATGCACCGGGGCCTGCGGGAGCTGCCCCTGCTGGGGGCCCAGGCCGCCCCGCTCCTGGAGCAGATCGCGGTGGGGGACGATTGGACGAAGGCGCAGAAGATCGAGGAGCTGTCCGCCCTCATCATCGAGGAGCTGCGGAAGGAGGGGCTGACGAATTCCCGCTCCGACTTCCTGCTGGACCACGGGCCGGAGCTCCAGGCCCACGTGACGGACGAGGGCCTGCGCCGCCTGCCCATCTTTGCGGAATGAGTAAGGGAGGCAAGAAAATGGAAGCTATCACCAAAACGGAACTGATCGACCAAATCATCAAGCTGGAATGGGGCATGTTCACCACCGCCCAGAACAACGGGGGCCGCGCCTCCTGCCAGGACGATTGGGAGACCTTTGAGATCATGCGCCGCAGCCAGCACCTGGTCTGGGCCATGGACACCCTGAGCTCCTACCGGCAGGACCTGGAGACCGCCCGGGGCCTGGGGATGAACTTGGTGGCCTTCAAATACGGCTACATGATGCGCGTCACCTTCCCCGAGGAGTACGAGGCCATCAAGGACCGGCTGCCCGCCGTCAGCCCCGGGAAGCGGGAGCTGGTGGAGGCCATCTGCGGCATTTTCGGAGGCTGGAGCGCGGAGAAGGCGGAGAAATACCCCCTGGTCTCCGGCATGGGCCGCCCGCTGACCTCCGCCCAGGGCGGGCGCTGGGCCGCCATCGACAATTACCTGTATTCGGAGCTGCTCACCTACTCCGAGCCCACCCTGGCCCTCTGCCTGCGGGACACCGAGGCCGCCCGGGACCGGGGCGAGAATCTTTCCGTCAAAATCGTGGAAAACACCGCCCACCTCTACGGCTACCCGGACCTGGACGGGCTGGAGGCCTCCATGCGCCGGGCGGCGGAAAAGCGCGTTGAGCTGTAAAAAAAGAAGATATTGCCGGATTAGTCCGGCGCGAAACGAGGCATATTAGATGAAAACAGATATTTTGATCATTGGCGCCGGGCCTGCCGGCATCTTTACCGCGCTGGAAATGCTGCGCAAGGGCAGCAGGAAAAAGATCGTCCTGGCCGAGAAGGGCCGGGCCGTCCAGGCCGGCCACAGGCCCAAGACCGAAACGGAAAAGGGCATGAACTGCAAGCCCTACTGCCACATCACCAGCGGCTTTTCCGGGGCGGGCGCCTTCTCGGACGGCAAGCTCTCCCTCTCCTGCGAGGTGGGCGGCGACCTGCCGGAGCTGATCGGGCGGGACCGGGCCCAGGAGCTGATCGACTACACGGACGGCATCTATCTCTCTTTCGGCGCGGACGAGCACGTGGAGGGGGCCGAGAACAGCGACGCCGTGAAGGAGATCCGCCGCCGGGCCATCCAGGCGGGCCTCAAGCTGGTGGACTGCCCCATCCGCCACCTGGGCACGGAAAAGGCCCAGGAGCTTTACCTGGCGATCCAGGAGCATCTGGCCGCCAACGGCGTGGAGCTGCTCTTCGACACCCTCTGCACGGACCTCTTCATCCGGGACGGGGTCTGCCGGGGCGCGCGGCTGGAAAACGCCTCCGGCGCCATCGAGGTGGAGGCGGAGAACACCGTCATCGCCGCCGGGCGCGGCGGGGCCGACTGGCTGGAGCAGCAGTGCTCCATGCACAACATCCACCACAAGCCCGGCACCGTGGACATCGGCGTGCGGGTGGAGGTGCGCACGGAGATCATCGAGGACGTGAACAAGGCCCTCTATGAATCCAAGCTCATCGGCTATCCCAAGCCCTTCAAAAACAAGGTGCGCACCTTCTGCCAGAATCCCGGCGGCTTCGTCAGCCAGGAGAATTACGACGGGGGGCTGAGCGTGGTGAACGGCCACTCCTACAAGGAGCTGAAAAGCCCCAACACCAACGTGGCCATCCTCTGCTCCCACAACTTCACGGAGCCCTTCAACCAGCCCATCGCCTTTGCCCGCCGCATCTGCGAGCTGACCAACATGCTCTCCGGCGGCGGCATCATGGTGCAGCGCTTCGGGGACGTGATCGACGGCAAGCGCACCTGGCAGAAGGAGCTGGACCACTCCAACGTGCGCCCCACCCTGCCCGACGCCGTGGCCGGGGACATCACCTTCGCCATGCCCTACCGCACCATGACGAACATCATCGAGTTCATCCGGGCCATGGACCACGTGGTGCCCGGCTTCGCCTCGGACGAGACCCTGCTCTACTCCCCCGAGGTGAAGTTCTACAGCAACAAGGTCAAGCTGGATACGGAGCTGAACACCAGCGTGGGCGGGCTCTTCTGCCTGGGGGACGCCTCCGGCTGGACCCGGGGCCTCATGATGGCCTCCGCCATGGGCGTCATGCTGGGCCGCCGCCTGGCCTGAGCCCCGCGCAGCCGCCCGAAAGTTCAAAATTCTTTTGTTTTGCATTCACAAAATTGCCATAATTGCGTGTTATCGTATGCCTGTAAACAGGAAATACGGGACCGCTCCGAAAGGGCGGCTGTTAAGGAGGAAGAAACCATGAACGAATACGATCGTTACGAGCCCTATGAGGCCGAGCGCAGAAACGATTACGAATACCGGGACGAGCGCCGTTACGACGACAGGGTACGGGGCAGCTATCAGCCCCCGAAGAAGAAAAGGACCGGGCGCGTCGTGGCCCTGGTGGTGGCCCTGGTGGTGCTGATCGGCGCCTCCGGCGTGGGCGGCGGCGTGCTGTACGCCAGCCTGAGCAACGCCGTCGTCACCGAGAAGGCGGAAAGCGCCGAGACCATCGCCCCCGAGACCGAGCCCGACAGCGGCGCGAGCCGCGGCACCCTGGACACCCAGATCGCCGGGACCAACACCGTGCCCACCACCATCCGCGCCACCTACACGGGCGACGCTCTGAGCGCGGAGGAAATTTACGCCCTGGCCGTCAACGCCTGCGTGGGCATCAAGACGGACGTGACCGCCACCAACATTTTCGGGCAGGTCACCTCCGGCGCCATCAGCGGCTCCGGCTTCATCATCTCCCCGGACGGCTATATCCTCACCAACTACCACGTGATCGAGACCGCCGACGAGCAGGGCCTGGAAATCCAGGTGACTCTCTATAACGGGGACAGCTACACCGCCGAGATCATCGGCAAGGACGCGGAAAACGACGTGGCGCTCATCAAGATCGACGGCAGCGACCTGGCCACCCTGGTGCTGAACACCAGCGGCGACCTGATGGTGGGCCAGACGGTCTACGCCATCGGCAACCCCCTGGGCGAGCTGACCTACTCCATGTCCAACGGCATCGTCAGCGCCCTGGACCGTGAGATCACCGTGGAGAGCAACGTGAGCATCAACATGTTCCAGCTCACCGCCGCCATCAACTCCGGCAACTCCGGCGGCCCCGTGCTGAACGACCGGGGCGAGGTGATCGGCATCGCCTCCGCCAAGTATTCCTCCAGCGGCGTGGAGGGCCTGGGCTTCGCCATCCCCATTGAGGACGCCATGCACATTGCGAACGACCTCATGCAGTACGGCTTCGTGCGCGGCAAGCCCTACTTCGGCATCACCGTGCGCACCATCACCAGCAGCATCGCGGAGTATTACAACTGGGTCGAGGGCGCCTATATCGTGGCCGTGGACGGCGATAGCTGCGCCGCCAAGGCGGGCCTTAGGGAGGGCGACATCATCACCCGCATGGAGGATACGGAGATCCATTCCAGCTCCGATCTGATCCAGGCCAAGAAGGACTATACCGCCGGCGACACCGTGCATCTGACGGTGTACCGGGGCGGCGAGGAGCTGCAGATGGTCATCACCTTCGACGAGGAGGGCGCCAAGGCCCACCTGGGCGAGAGTCAGAACGGATGACGGCCTTCAAAACAGAAAACAAGCCATAAACGATAGGTTTCTCCCGCGTCCGATGTTCGGGCGCGGGAGAAACTTTTTTTGCCGTCCTTGACAAACGGGCCGGAATGCGGTCTAATACTTATAGAAAGACGCCGCGTTTGCGGCGGAAGGGAGACGCCTATGAAACGCCTGATCGCCTGTGCTTTGGCCCTTGCCCTGCTGCTGGCGGGCTGCGGCCGGGTCGTGCCCCTGCGGCAGGAGGAGCCCACCCCCG
>CAMVOG010000167.1 GCA_947169005.1 uncultured Clostridia bacterium
CATTGCTTGGCGCTGCAAACGCGCGTTGGCGTTCATCGTCCGGCGGGCGCCCAAAGGGCGCCCCTACGGGCTGGCGCTTTGAAATCACGCAAACGGCAAATTCCCGCGCCGTAGGGGCGGCCTGTGGCCGCCCGCGTCCGCAGGACGCCAGCGCCGCAAGGCGCTGAATCATTGCACATTGCTCATTGTCAATTATCAATTTCCCATTGTCCGTTGATCGTAAACTCCACGGCCTGGCCGTGGCCGTCGCTTTCCCAGACCAGGCGGTAGCGGCCGAAGGGCAGGGGCTTCCCGTTCCGCTCCAGGCTCCCGTCCTCGGTATAGAGCGGGACGCCGCCTCTGTATTCCTCCCCGGGCTGGATGCGGCCAAGAAATTCCAGGGTCGTCGCCTGCGTGATGGGGACGGGATACCAGTCCTCCCCCAGCAGGACCTGCAGCGCGGCGAGCTTCTGCTCCTTCAAGGAGATCGGCAGGTGGTTTTCGATCCGCCAGTGCAGCCAGGGCAGCTCCAGTCTCTCAAGCCAGGTAACTTCCCCCAGCTCCATGGTAATTTCCTCGTCCCGGATCGGCTCCCCCTCCACCGGCAGCCAGTGCCAGAACATGCCCTTATCCCGCTGCTCCGCCGCCCGCTCCACTCTGTCGTCCCCGTACATTGCGCGCAACTCCTCCTCGGAAAGGCCGGAGAGCCAGAAGGTCCCGTCCTCGTCCTCCAGAAGCATCCGCTTCCCCCGGGTGGCCTCGATAAAGTCCCGCACCGGGTCCGCCCTTTGCGTCAGCAGCAGGACCGGGATGCTGAGAAAGCACAGAATCAGCACCCCCGCCGCCGTGAGCGTCATCGTTTTTTGCCTCACGCTCAAAACCTCCCTTCAAGGTGTCCCTATCAATCATATCCCCCAAGGGCAGGATTTTGTGACCGGACGGAGAAAAAAACTAACGACTATTAGGAAGTTCAGAAAAACATCTTCTCTGCCGCCGGAGGCGGCAATATCGCTGCGGCGCAGAGCGCGGCAATATCGCTGCGGCGTGAAACGGCGCAATATCGTATTTGCTCTCAGCAAATATCTCGCTGTAAGCTGTGTGAGCGATATTTGCCCTACGGCAAGCGATATATGCGCAGTCGCGCACACGATATTCGCCTTGCGGCGAGCGATATTTGCGCTTCGCGCAAGAGTAAGTACGACTACTTGATATAGTTTTTAGAGATCGCCTAACCTCTTACCCCCGCTTGGGCAAAATCTCCGCCCAGTAACTGTCCGGGCTCCAGATGAAGTCCACGCTCACGGCGGCGTCCAGCGCGGCTTGGTTCCAGAGGAACTCCACGGCCTGGCCGTGGCCCCCACTTTCCCAGACCAGGCGGTAGCGGCCGAAGGGCAGGGGCTTCCCCGTTCCGCTTCCGAATCCCCCGGCCTCGATATAAAGGGGGATACAGCCTCTGTAATCCTCCTCCGGCGATATCCATTTCAAGGCTTCCAGCGTGATGAACTGCTCGGTCGGGACATAATACCAGTTCTCCCCTAAAAGGACCTGCAGCACAGCAGTCCTGCTTTCCCGCAAAGAAACGGGCAGGTGATTTTCGATCCGCCAGCCCAGCCAGGGCAGCCCGTCCCGCTCGTTGAGCACGACCGAGCCCAATTCCATGGTGATCTCCTCGTCGCGGACAGGCTTCTCCACGGGCAGCCAGTGCAGAAAGCTATTTTCATCCCGTCTCTCCACTGCCCGTTCCAGCCTGCTTTTCCACACGAGGCGCAGGTCGTCCTCCGTGTGGTAGGATAACCAAACGCTGCCGTCCTCGTCCTCCAAAAGCATCCGTTCCCCACGGATCGCGGCGACGTAGTCCCGCACCGGGTCCGCCCTTTGCGTCAGCAGCAGGACCGGGATGCTGAGAAAGCACAGAATCAGCACCCCCGCCGCCGTGAGCGTCATCGTTTTTTGCCTCACGCTCAAAACCTCCCTTCAAGGTGTCCCTATCAATCATATCCCCCAAGGGCAGGATTTTGTGACCGGACGGAGAAAAAAACTAACGACTATTAGGAAGTTCAGAAAAACATCTTCTCTGCCGCCGGAGGCGGCAATATCGCTGCGGCGCAGAGCGCGGCAATATCGCTGCGGCGTGAAACGGCGCAATATCGTATTTGCTCTCAGCAAATATCTCGCTGTAAGCTGTGTGAGCGATATTTGCCCTACGGCAAGCGATATATGCGCAGTCGCGCACACGATATTCGCCTTGCGGCGAGCGATATTTGCGCTTCGCGCAAGAGTAAGTACGACTACTTGATATAGTTTTTAGAGATCGCCTAACCTCTTACCCCCGCTTCGGCAAGATCTCCAGCCAATACCCGTCCGGGTCCTCGATGAAGTAGACGCCCAGGGCGTGGTTTTCAAAGCAGATGCAGCCCATTTCCTCGTGCTTTTTGTGGGCGGCCTCGAAGTCGTCGGCCACGATGCCCAGGTGGTACTCGCCCTCGCCCAGATCGTAGGGCTGGGGATGGTCCTTGAGCCAGGTCAGCTCTAAGAGAAAGTCGTCCTCTCCCTCGGCGCCGATGAAGCAGATGATGTAGGAGCCGTCCGGCGCAGGCATGCGGAAGCGCTCGGTAAAGCCCACGGCCTCCTTATAAAAGGCCAGGGACCGCTCCAGATCCTGCACGTTGTAATTGTGATGAGTCATTTTGAATTTCATGTTCATTGCCTCCTGTAGATTTGAGTTTTGTGCCCTGAGCCCTGTTCCCTGAGCCCTGTTACCGAATGATCGTCGCCTCGATGCGCTGCTCCTCCGCTTTCAGCTTTGGGAAGGGCTTGGCCTCGTAGCCCAGGGCGACGGTGCCCAGGCAGGTGTAGCCCTCGGGGAAGCCCAGGCGCTTCACCAGCTCCGGCTCTCCGTTGATGCCGTACATGGCCATCCAGAGATAGACGCTGTCGATGCCCAGGTCGGCCGCCGCCACCATCATGTTCTGGATGACGCAGCCTGCGTTGGTGTACTCGATGTTCTTCAAAATGCTCTCCTTGGAGGCCAGCACCACTAAGGTGGGGGCCCCGTAGAGGGGGTGGAAGCCCGGGCGGGTCCTGGCCGAGGCCTCGTCGATGTCCTTCAGCAGCTGCGGGTCCTGCACGGCGTAGAGCTTCAGGCTCGTGAAATCCGCCCCGCCCACGGCGGCCTGGCCGCCCGCGAAGAGGATCGCTTCCAGGTCGGCGTCGCTGAGCTGTCGGTCCGAAAAGCCCCGGGTGGAGTGTCTGGCCTTGATGGCGTCCAACGTGTTCATAAGAAAACCTCCTTCAGAATTGTTTCTGTGGTGATTATACCACGGGCGGCGCGCTTTGTACAACAGTTTTTTCCGCCCCGACGCGGGCGGAATGCCGCTGAAAGGGCTTGCTTTTCTCCCGCTCATTCGCTATACTGTATTTGTCGAAATGAAAAAAACTGGAAGCAAGGGGAACTGGGATGAATTACAAAAAGCTCTATCCGGACTGGAAGCACGGCGACAGGAAGGACGCCGTGTGGCTGAAGGATATCGACTCCATGCACGCCTTTATGCCCTATCTGATGCCCAACCGGGCGGACAACGAGGCCGTGCTGCTGGAAACCGTCGATCTCACGGCGGTGGAGGACTACATCGCCCGCAAAAACGCGGAGGACCCGGAATTCAAGTACACGATCTTCCACATTTTATGCGCTGCCCTGGGCAAGACCATCGCGCTGAATCCGAAGCTGAATCGCTTTATCGCGGGCCACCGGCTCTATCAGCGGCGGGATATCTCCCTCACCTTTGTGGTGAAAAAGAAATTCGCCGAGAGTGCGGACGAGGCCCTGGCCATCTTCGCCTTTGACCAGAGCAGCGAGGTCTCGCCCCTGGATCAGTTTCGGGAGCGGCTGTACAAGATCATCTATTCTGTGCGCAAGGAGAACAAGACGGACGGGACCACCGCCATCATGGACGTGCTGGTGAAGCTGCCCCGCTGGATGCTGCGGGGCGTCATGGGCACTCTGAACTTCCTGGATTATTACGGGAAGGTGCCCGCCGCCATCTCCAAGGACGATCCCTACAACGCCACGGTCTTCGTCTCCAACCTGGGCAGCATCAAGATGAAGGCCAACTACCACCACCTGGCCAACTGGGGCACCAATTCCGTCTTCTGCATCATCGGGGAGAAGCACCAGGAGCCCTTCTTTGACCCCGTTACGGGCACTTACGAGCTGCGCACGGCGGTGGACCTGGGGCTGACCATCGACGAGCGCATCGCCGACGGCCTCTACTTCGGCCAGGCCGTGAAGCTGCTGCGGGAGCTGCTGGCCCACCCCGAGCTTTTGGAGCGCCCCCTTATGGAATCCGTGGAGTGGGTGAAGCTGTAAGTCAATGGACAATTGACAATGGAAAATGGATAATTGAGGTGGCCGCCTGCGGCGGCGATTCGGAATTCCGATCTCCGATCTCTGAACTCTGAACTAAAATCTAAACTCTAAACCCTAAAAACTATTGCAATCCTGCGAAAAATAAGGTAGAATACCCTGTAAGACTAAGCTATGGCCCCTTTGGGGGTACGCAAGATAAATGGAGGAGATACTTTTATGCCGACTATTACTGCCGGTGATTTCAGAAACGGAGTCACCTTCGAGATGGATGGGCAGGTCATGACCGTTGTGGAGTTCCAGCACGTCAAGCCCGGCAAGGGCGCGGCCTTCGTGCGCACCAAGATGCAGAACGTGATGGCCGGCGCCGTCACCGAGACTTCCTTTAACCCCACTGCGAAGTTCGACGAGGCGTTCGTGGAGCGCAAGGACATGGAGTACAGCTACAACGACGGCGAGCTGTACTATTTCATGGATCTGGAGACCTATGACACCGTGCCTCTGGACGGCAAGCTCCTGCCCGACAGCTTCCGCTTCGTCAAGGAGAACATGACCTGCAAGGTCATGAGCTACAAGGGCAACTTCTTCGGCGTGGAGCCTCCCACCTTCGTGGAGCTGGAGGTCACGGAGACCGATCCCGGCTTCAAGGGCAACACCGCCACCAACACCCTCAAGCCCGCCACCGTGGAGACCGGGGCCGAGATCAGGGTCCCCCTGTTCATCAATCCCGGCGACAAGATCAGAATTGATACCCGCACCTGCGAGTATCTTGAGCGCGCCTGAGGCGAGGAGAGGAACGAACTATGGAGCTTTCTGAAAGAGTGGCTTACCTCCGCGGCCTGGCGGAGGGCATGAAGCTGAATACCGAGACCAACGAGGGCAAGCTCCTCAGCGTCATCATGGACGTGCTGGAGGACGTGGCCCTGGAGATCGCGGACATCAAGGAGAACGCCCTGGACATCGGCGAGGAGCTGGACGCCCTCAGCGACGACCTGGCCGAGGTGGAGGATTACCTCTGCGAGCTGGATGACGAGGACGACGAGGACGACGAGGACGAGGACGACGAGGCGGAGGAAGAGGAAGAGGACAAGGACAAGGACGAGTGAG
>CAMVOG010000168.1 GCA_947169005.1 uncultured Clostridia bacterium
CGTCATTCTCGGCGATGTCACCGTCCGGGCGACGGCGGGAGCGGCGGCATCGTCCAGCGGCTTGGGACGACGGACAGGTGGCAAGGCCCCCGACGCCGGTTCGGGTCGGTCCGGCGCCGGTGTCGCCGGCGGAGGACGAGCCCGAGCCGGAGGCCCCCGCGGAGCCGGAGACCCCTGCGGAGCCGGTCGCCGAGCCAGAGACGCCTCCCGCCGAGCCGGAGCCGGAACGCCACGTCTGCACCATCGAGATCAGCTGCTGGACCGTGGCGGAGGACCTTTCCAAGCTGGAAAACGAGGCCGTGATCCCCTATATCCCCGCCGACGGCTGGATCCTGCCCCGGACGGAGATGGAGTTCACCCCCGGCGAGACCGTGGCGGACATCCTGGACCGGGCCACCTGGGAGAACGACGTGCAGATCGAGCATCGGCCCGAGGCGGGCTACGGCGGTATGTACGTCCTGGGCCTGGGCTTCCTCTACGCCATGGACGCGGGCAGCGAGAGCGGCTGGATGTATCACGTAAACGGCCAGTTCCCCAACTACGGCTGCAGCCGCTATGAGGTGCAGGACGGGGACGCCATCGTCTGGGTTTATACCTGCGACCTGGGGCGCGACGTGGGAGACAATTCGGTATGGTAAACAGCCTTCTGCGGGAGGGCCTGGGGGAGGAGAGCTTCTTCTTCCGGGCCCACCCTATCGTGAATTTTTGTTATTTTGCCGGGGTGATCGGTGTGACCATGTTCTCCAATCACCCCGCTTTTCTGCTGCTCTCCTTCCTGGCGGCCTTCGGCTATTCCCTGCTGCTGGGGGGACTGAAGAGCCTGAAGACGAATCTGCTGCTCCTGCTCCCCACGGTGCTCATTATGACGCTGTTCAACGTCCTCAGCGTCCACAACGGGGTCACGGTACTGTTTTACGTCAACGGCAACCGCGTCACGCGGGAGGCTCTGCTCTTCGGCCTGGCCTCGGGGGTGCTGCTGGCCTCGGTCATCATCTGGTTCCGCTGCTTCTCCGCCATCGTCACGGGGGAGAAGCTCATTTACCTCTTCGGCCGCCCGGCCCCCATGCTGGCGCTGACCCTCTCCATGATCCTGCGCTACATCCCCCTGCTGCTGGAGCGCTTCAAGCAGATCGACGCCGCCCAGCGCTGCATGGGGCGCAGCTTCCGCCGGGGTGGGCTCATCAAGCGTTTTCGACAGTTCGGCAAGGAGCTTTCCATCCTCATTTCCTGGTCCCTGGAGGCCAGCATTGAGAGCGCGGATTCCATGGAGGCCCGAGGCTACGGGCTCCGGCGGCGGACGAGCTTCCACCTTTACCGCTTCACGAAAAGCGAGGGGCTGCTGCTCCTGGCGCTGTTCATTCCGGCGGCCCTGGCGGTGCTGGTCTGCGCCCTGGGGAAGACCTCGATCTGGTATTACCCCGCCGTCGTCGTCAAGTCCCCGGACGCCTTGCAGATCGCGGGCTTCGCGGCCTTCGGCCTGCTGGCCCTGCTGCCCCCGGCGCTGGATCTTTGGGAGGTGAAAAGATGGAGCTGATCCGCTGTGAAAACCTGCGCTTTACGTACCCGGACCAGGAGCGGCCCGCCCTGGACGGGGTGAGCTTCACCCTGGAGAAGGGAGAATTCGTGCTGGTCTGCGGCCGTTCCGGCTGCGGGAAAAGCACCCTCCTGCGCCAGCTGAAAAAGAACATGATCCCTTATGGGCAGATGGAGGGCAGCGCCCGTTATCGCGGCGTGGAGATCGAGCAGCTTCCGGACCGGCAGAGCGCGGCGGAGATCGGCTTCGTCCAGCAGTCGCCGGAGCAGCAGATCGTCACCGACAAGGTCTGGCATGAGCTGGCCTTCGGCCTGGAGAGCCTGGGCGTGGACCAGCGGAGCATGCGCCAGCGGGTGGCGGAAATGGCCTCCTTCTTCGGCATTCAGAGCTGGTTTCGCAAGAACGTGCGGGAGCTTTCCGGCGGGCAGAAGCAGCTTTTGAACCTGGCCTCGATCATGGTCATGCAGCCCCGGCTGCTGATCCTGGACGAGCCCACCGCCCAGCTGGACCCCATCGCCGCCTCAGATTTCATCGCAACCCTGAAAAAAATCAACACGGAGCTGGGCACCACGATCCTCATCTCCGAGCATCGGCTGGAGGAGCTTTTCCCCATCGCGGACCGGGTGCTGGTGATGGAACAGAGCCGCGTGGCCCTGGACGCGCCGCCACGGGAGGCGGCCCGGTCCATGGCGGCGGGGGTGGCCTCCGAAATGCTGCCGGGTCTCCCCGCCGTGGTGCGGGTGGCCATGGCCTCCGGGGAGAAGGCGGAGCTGCCTCTCACCGTGCGGGAGGGCCGCCTGTGGCTGGAGGAGCGCCTGGGGGAGCCCCCGGAGGCTGCCGAGCCGCCCCATGCCCCCCGGCAGAAGAAGGAAAAGAGCGCCGAGGCCCCCGCCATCGCCCTGCGGGAGGTCTTTTTCCGCTATGCCCGGGGCGGGGCGGAGCTGCTGCGGGGCGTGGACCTGGAGGTCCCCCAGGGGCAGCTCACCGCCATCCTGGGCGGCAACGGCGTGGGCAAAAGCACCACCCTCAAGCTGCTGACCCGCTCCGTCAAGCCCGAGCGGGGGCAGATCGAGCTGGGGGGCAAGCGGCTGAACAAGCTCTCTGAGGAGGAGCTGTTCACCAACAATCTGGCCCTGCTGCCCCAGAATCCCCAGGCCCTTTTCACGGAGCTGACGGCCAGGGAGGAGCTGGAGGAGGCCCTGAGCGAGCAGAAGCTGAGCGAAGAGGAAAAGAAGACCCGGGTGGACGCCATGCTGCGGGAGCTGGAGCTGGAACGGCTGGAAAAGACCCATCCCTACGATCTCTCCGGCGGCGAGCAGCAGCGGCTGGCCCTGGGCAAGCTCCTGCTTTTGAAGCCGAAGCTCCTGCTGCTGGACGAGCCCACCAAGGGGCTGGCCCCCTTCTTCAAGCAGACCCTGGCGGCCCTCTTCAAGCGGCTGACGGGGGAGGGCGTCACCATCCTCATGGTGAGCCACGATCTGGAATTCTGCGCCCGCCACGCGGACCGCTGCGCCCTTATGTTTGACGGCGAGATTGTCTCTGTGGGCACGCCCCGCCAGGTGCTGGCAGGCAACCGCTTTTATACCACCTCCGCCGGGCGGCTGGCCTCCGCCTGGCTGCCGGAGGCGATCCTGTGGGAGGAGGTGGCTGCCGGATGCGCAGAGGCGTCAACACCGCGCAGTTAGCCGCCGCCCAGCGCAAGCGCACCCTGGTGACGGCGGGGCTGATCTTCATCCTCTTCCCGCTGCTCATCGCCCTGGGGGTCGTTCTGCTGCGGGACCGGAGCTATATGCTCATCAGCTGGATCATCCTGGCCTTTACCCTTGCCCCCTTCTTCATGGTCTTCGAGAAGCGCCGCCCCAAGGCCCGGGAGCTGGTGATCATCGCCGTCTGCTGCGCCCTCACCATCGTGGCGGAGCTCTTCTTCGGCCATCTGGTGGGCGTTCGGGTGGGCACGGGGCTCATCATCGTCTTCGGCGTGGCCCTGGGGCCGGAGCCGGGCTTTCTGATCGGCTCTCTCTCCCGTTTCGTGCTGAATTTCTATGCCGGGCAGGGCCCCTGGACCCCCTGGCAGATGGTCTGCTGGGGCCTTTTGGGCTTTCTGGCGGGGCTTTGTTTCAACCGGGCCGGGGTGGAAAAGACCAACAGCCGCAGCTTCAAGCTGATCCTGGGCCCGGTGCTGAGCGTCGCCTTCGCGGCGCTGGCGGCCTGGCTGGTCTACCTCTTTTTCCATGAGGAAGGCGAGTCCTTCTTCGGCTGGCGGCTCTATGTCTTCGGGGCCGTGGGCCTCCTGGCGGGGGTGCTGGTGCAGCGCAAGCGCCTCCCGGTGGACGACGTGACCCTCACGGCCTTCACCTTTTTCGTCACCTTCATCGTCTACGGCGGCCTTATGAACGTCTGCGCCATGGTGACGGCCCTGGGGCTCCCCGGCGCAGGGGACCTGAGCTGGACTACCCTGCGGGGCCTGTACCTCACCGGCGTCCCCTACGACGCCGTCCATGCCGCCACTGCCGCCGTCTTCAATTTCTTCTTCGGGGACAAGGTCATCCGCAAGTTGGAGCGGGTGAAGCTGAAGTATGGGATATATAGATAGATAAAAGATTAAAGTTGAAAGTTGAAAGTTGAAAGTTGAAAGATTAAAGATTGAAGATTGAAGATTGAAGATTGAAGATTAAAGATTAAAGCAGAAGAGGAGTCTTTAATCTTTAAACTTCAAACTTTAAACTTCATACTATAACAGGAGCATCTATGACACTCTTCATCACCGGCGGGTGCAAAAACGGAAAATCCACCTTCGCCCTGGGCCGGGCCACGGCGCTGGCGGGGGAGGGGCCCCGGACCTATGTGGCCACCCTCCTGCCCCGGGACGCGGAGGAACGGCGCTGCGTGGAAAACCACCGCAGGGCCCGGGCGGGCCTGGGCTACACGACCCGGGAGCTGCCCCTTTTCCCCTCGGAGGCCCTGGCGGAGACCGGTGGCCGGGGCGTTTTCCTGCTGGACAGCGTCACCGCCCTGCTGCTGAACCACATGTTCCCGCCGGAGCGGGAGGGGCCCGTCCCAGAGGCAGGGGAACGGGTGCGGGCGGAACTGGCCCGCTTCCTGGCGGGGGCGGAGCACGCCATCCTGGTCAGCGACTACATCGGCTCCGATGGGATGGACTACAGCCCCCTCACCGAGTGCTTCCGCCGGGAGCTGGCGGAGACAGAGCACTTTCTGGCCGCCCGCTGCGACGCCGCGGCGGAGGTCTGCTGCGGCATTCCGATCTGGCTGAAACAGGGCTCAGATAACAGTAATTAAGACCAGAAAAGCACCCCGGAGATCAGGCAGTCTCCGGGGTGCTTCGCGCTTGGTCAGCTCATGCGCTTGGTGTCGGCGGCCATGACGAAGGAGGCACATTCGGTACAGTCGGTGCTGGTGGGGCTGGTGCTGCTGCAGCAGCCCACGCTGATGCGGTCCTTGGTGCAGTAGTCCCGGCTCTGGGCATGCCAGGCGCAGTTGGTGACGCTGCATTTGATGCAGGAGTTGACGTTGTCGCTCATAAGGGTCCCTCCCCGAAAAAGTTGCCGTCTCCGGCTCTGTTATAGCTTGCCCGGGGAGGGGGAAAATATGCGCATCAGCCGACGGCCGCTCGTCCATAGTTGGGAGCTGTATACTTCTGCGCTTCATACCAGGCCCGGCGGAGCTGTTCCCAGAAGCTGAGGGCCTCCTTGGGGTCCGCGGGGGCGTCGGCGGCACAGATCAGCGGGAGGCGGGCCACGGCCTCGCCGTCCCGCAGGACCGTGAGGCTCCCCAGCCGCTGCCCCGCCCGCAGCGGGGCGTAGGCCCGGCAAGAAACCTGAATTTGACGCCAAACTACAACAATAAAAGGAAACAAAA
>CAMVOG010000169.1 GCA_947169005.1 uncultured Clostridia bacterium
GGAGTCCCCTCCCCCTCACAGACCCCCATGCATATCTGCACCGGTTGGTTTACTTCTGACTTTGTCTACAGTCTGAGGCAGCCCTGTCCGGGCTGCCTGCGCCATCTGACGGAGGTGTCTGCCTTGCTCCTGCACATTCTGAAAAAGGCGCTCATCGCCCTGCTCACCATCTGGCTCATCATTACCATCAGCTTTGTGCTGGTCCACACCATGCCCGGGGACCCCATCATTTTTCTGATCGGGGAGGAGGAGTATTACTACCTCCTGGACAACGACCCCGCCTACCTGGACCAGCTTGTGGAAAAATACGGTCTGAATGACGACATGGGCACTCAGTATGCCCGCTATATGAAAAGCGTCGTGACCCTGGACTTCGGGGAATCCTACTCCAACCACAAGCCCGTGCTGGAAAACTTCTTCTCCGCCGCCCGCTGGACGCTGCTGCTCTCGGTGCCCACCCTGCTCATTTCCTGCGTGCTGGGGGCGATCCTGGGCATCCACGCGGGCATCCATCCCGGCGGCCGCTTTGACCGGATCACGACGCCCATCTTCCTGGTGCTGAATACCATCCCCTCCAACTGTCTGAGCCTCCTGCTGCTGATCCTCTTTGCCTATAAGCTGCGCTGGGTGCCCATCAACGGCATGGTGTCTCCGGGGGCGATGGGGGCGGCCCGCACGGCCAGCGTTCTGCACCATATGGCCCTGCCCCTCCTCATCCTCATCGTTTTCCGCACCTCCGGGGACTTTATGCTGATGAAAAGCACCGTTTCCCAGATCCGGGGGGAGGAATACGTGCTGACGGCCCGGTCCAAGGGGATCGGGCGGCGGAAGGTCCTCTTCCGCCATGTGCTGAAAAACGCCCTGGTGCCCTATTCCACCTCCCTATGTATGCAGCTGGGCGGGCTCCTCTCCGGCGCCATGATCGTGGAGGTGGTCTTCGGCTGGAAGGGAATGGGGCAGATGATGTACACCGCCGTATCCAACCGGGACTTTGCCACGGCGCAGTTCTGCTTCCTGCTCTCGGCGGTCTGCGTGGTGCTCAGCAATCTGCTGGGGGACATCGTCAATGCCGCCATAGACCCCAGGATCAGACGGGAGGGCGGGACCGATGCGTAAGCTCGTAAAAAACAAGGCCATGCTGGCAGGCTGCGTCATCATTCTCTTTTTCGTCCTGGTGGCGGCCACGGCGGACCTTTTCGCCCCCTACGATCCCGCCGCCCTGGGGACGGCCTACCAGCCCCCCAGCGCGGAGCACATCCTGGGCACCAACGATCTGGGCCAGGATATTTTCAGCGAAATGCTCTACGGGGCGCGGGTCTCCCTCTTCCTGGGGGTCTTCTCCGCCCTGATCGTCACCCTCGTGGGGTCGGTGCTGGCGCTGATCGCGGGCTATTACGGCGGCGTGGCGGACCGGATCATCTGCGCCGTGACGGATATCGCCATGGCGGTGCCCAGCCTGCCGCTGACGCTGCTGCTGATCGCCTATCTGAAAAGCGGCGTGTTCAGCCTGGTGCTGGCCATCAGCATCACCGCCTGGACCGGCACCGCCCGCATCCTCCGCTCCCGGGTGCGGCAGATCTGCCAGCTTCCCTATATCAAGATCGAGAAGACCCTGGGGGTCAGTACCCCCGTGATCCTCTTCAAGCACGTGCTGCCCAATCTCAAGGACATCCTGCTCACCCGCATGGCCCTCTCCGTCTCCGGCGCGATGATGACCGAGTCGGGCCTGAGCTTCCTGGGCCTGGGGACCTACGGGCAGAAGAGCTGGGGCAATATCCTGCACTTCGCCTTCTTCCGCAACAGCATCCTGCGGGGGCAGGTCTGGTGGTATCTGCCGCCGATCATCTGCATCTGCGTGGCGGTGATGGGCTTTATGCTCGTGGGCTACTACGGGCAGCAGAAAAAGGATTAGGAGGCGGGACATGGACGAGAAGAGAGAGACCCTGCTGCGGGTCGAGGACCTGTCCGTCTGCTTCGAGGGCAAGAATTATGTGCAGGCCGTGGAGCATATCGACCTGGAGGTGCGCGCCGGGGACCGGCTGTGCATCATCGGGGAGACGGGCAGCGGCAAAAGCATCCTGCTGCTGGCGATCCTGCGGCTGCTGGGCCCCACCGCCATCGTGACGGGCCGGGCCTTTTACCGGGACCGGGCCCTTTTCGAGCTGACGGAGAAGCAGATGGACGCCATTCGCGGAGACCGCGTCTCCTATGTGCCCCAGGGCAGCGGCAACGGCATGAATCCGCTCTTGAAGGTGGGCCTGCAGGTGGCGGAGCCGCTGATCGCCCATCGCGGCATGAAGCGCCGCCCGGCCATGGACCGGGCCGTGGAGCTGCTGCGCCGTTTCCACCTGGGCCGGGAGGAGGCCCTGGCCCGGCAGTACCCCTTCACCTTCAGCGGCGGCATGCGCCAGCGGGCGCTGATCGCCATGGGCATATCCGCCGGGGCGGAGCTGCTCTTTGCCGACGAGCCCACCAAGGGCCTGGACGAGACCCGGGTGAAGCTGACGGCGGAGGCCTTCAATGAGCTGGAGGGGCAGACCTTGGTCTGCGTGACCCATGATCTCAGCTTTGCTCGCAGCGTGTCCAGCCGCGTCGCCGTCATGTACGCGGCAAACCAGATCGAAGCGGCGGAGACGGAGGAGCTGTTCCGCCATCCCCTCCATCCCTATACGAAGGACATGCTGGCCGCCATGCCGGAGAACGGGCTGCGCTTCCGGCCCGGCTATGCCCCCGCCCACAGCGAGGAAAAGACGGAGGGCTGCAAGTACCGGCTGCGCTGCGAAAGCTGTCGGGAGAAGTGCAAGGAAACGCCGCCGATGTTCGACGTGGGCGGCCATCAGGTAAGGTGTTGGTGCTATGAATGACGCGATCTTAGAGGCCGTGGGTCTCACGAAACGCTTTCGCAGCCGCGAGGAGGGGAAAAAGCGCTTTACCGCCGTGGACGGGGCCTCTCTCCGCCTTTATCCCGGAGAGACCCTGGGCCTTTTAGGGGAGAGCGGGAGCGGAAAATCTACCCTGGGCCAGATGCTGGTGGGGCTGCTCCGCCCGGACGAGGGGCAGATCCTATATCGGGGCGCGCCCCTGGCCTATCCCTATAAGGGGGAGGCGCGGCGGCGCATCCAGATCCTGTTCCAGCACCCGGAGGTCTCCTTTAATCCCCAGCTCACCCTGCGGCAGAGCCTGACGGAGCCCTTCCGTCTGCGGGGCCTTGCCTGCGACGACGGGGCGCTGGCGGCCTGCATCGGCCGCTTCGGCCTCTACCCGGAGCATTTGAACCGGCGACCCGGGGCCCTGTCGGGGGGCGAGCTCCAGCGGGCGGCCCTGGCCCGGGTGCTGGTGATGGAGCCGGAGATCATTCTGCTGGACGAGCCCACCAGCATGCTGGACGTCATCACCCAGGCGCAGATCGTGGACTTTCTGCGCCGCTATCAGGAGGAAAACGGAACAGCCTACCTCTTCATCACCCACAGCACGAGCCTGGCGGAGCAGTTCTGCCACCGCATCGTGCGCATCGCAGAGGGGCGGCTGCAGGTGGAAGGGAGCGTTTGAAACAAGTTTCAAACGTCTTTATTCAAAGCCGTTTTTCTCGAAACGTGGCATTTATGACCATTCCTTTTCGTGGTCATTTTGTGCCTTTGAGCCTTTGCGAAAGGAATGGTCATAAAATGAAGAATATCGCCATTTTGGCCTGTCTCAATTCCAATAAGGTCTGCGCGGGCTGCGCCTGTCTGACCGCCATGAACGAGCGCATCCGCGCCTTCGCCCCCTACGCGGGGGAGGAGCTGAAGCTCACGGCCTTCATGCGCTGCTCCAGCTGCGTCAGGGACAGGGACCCCATGGAGGACCCCGGCTTCGTGGAAAAGCTGGAGCGCCTGGTACAGGAGGGCACCGAGATCCTCCATATCGGCATCTGCGCCGGCAAGACGGAGGCAGAGGGATGTCCCGGCATGGTGAAGATGGCCGCGGCCTTCCGGGAGAAGGGCGTGCGGGTCGTTTGGGGAACCCACGGGAAATAGAGAAAAAAGGAAAGGGGTCGCGCCGCGGGCGCGGCCCTTTTCCTTTGCCCTCTTCTTGCGCGAAATGCGATTCGCTCTTGCAATGCACAGAGAATCGTGATATAATATAAAAAAGATATAATTTAAAATATATTTTTTGTATAAAATGCCAAGAGAGAGGATGGAAACCATGGCGAAACAACGCACGATGAGAGAGATGTACCTGGATATGAGCAAGGGGATCGCGCCCGACTTTCTGCTGCAATATTCCTACGGGCCGAATCCCTATTCCAAGCGCGCCCCCCTGGTGATGGGCGGCGGCCCCTCCTTCCTGCGCAGCATGCGCACGCCGGACGGCGGCTACGACGTTTGGGGCGTCAAATACGTGGCGAACAGGGAGGCGGGCTTCGCGGGGCTGCCCGAGCCCGGCAACTTCATCCTGGACGATATCACCAAGTGGCGGGACGTCGTCAAGGCCCCGGACCTCAGCGGCATCGACTGGGAGAAGATGGCGAAGCAGGACCTGGAGCGCATGGCGAAGCAGGGCATGGACCCCACCCAGAGCGCCTTCGGCTACAGCCTGCACGTGGGCTATTTCCAGGAGCTGATGGCCATGATGGGCTTCGTGGAGGGCCTCTGCGCCATCCAGGAGGAGCCCGAGGAGGTTTACGCTCTCTTTGACTATATGTGCTCCTTCTACGAGGAGGTCGCCAAAAACTCCATCAGGTATTATCCCGTGGACCAGTATCAGATCACCGACGATACCGCCGCCTGGGGCGCTCCCTTCGTCTCCCCCAAGCAGTACCGGGAGCTTATCAAGCCCTTCCAGGCCCGGGAGGCCCAGTTCGGCCACGACCTGGGGGTGCCCGTGGCTATGCACTGCTGCGGCAAGTGCGAGGCCTTCGTGGACGATTGGATGGAATTCGGCGTCCGCTATTGGGACCCGCCCCAGACCTGCAACGACCTGCTGGCCATTCAGAAGAAGTGGGGCAACAAGCTCATCCTGGCGGGCTGCTTCGACGTGCTGGGCGAAATGCTCAGCCCCAATTACACGGAGGAGCGCTTCAAGCAGGACGTGAAGGACTGCATCGACAAGTACAGCAAGGAGGCCATGTTCATCTTCGACCACTGGCTCTTCGGCGACCCGGACAACGAGCTTTTCAACGAGCGCAACCGCTGGATGACCGAGGTCGTGGAAAGCTACGGGCTGGACGTGTATAAGTGAGAAGGCAATAGGCAATAGGCAACAGTTTTCCCCC
>CAMVOG010000170.1 GCA_947169005.1 uncultured Clostridia bacterium
CGCTTCTTGGCCTCCTCCAGCTTCTGCAGATAGGCGTCCAGCTCCTCCTTCTTCATGAAGCAGGTGCCGTAAACACGCTGGAGCATCTTGCGGCTGGAGTCGCCGCGCCAATAGGCGCCGGTGCAGCTCGTCAGCTTGAAGGCGTTGGCCTTCACGCGGCCCGTGCTGTCCAGATGGGGACCGGCGCAGAGATCCGTAAACTCGCCCTGCTTATAGAAGCTGATGACCGCGTCCTCGGGCAGGTCGTTGATGAGCTCCACCTTGTAGGGCTCGTCCCGCTCCTGCATGAACTTGATGGCCTCCTCCCGGGGCAGCTCAAAGCGCTCCAGAGGCAGCTTCTCCTTGATGATCTTCTTCATCTCCGCCTCGAGAGCCTCCAGCATTTCGGGGGTGATGGGCTCGGCGGAGTCGAAATCGTAATAAAACCCGTCCTCAATGGCGGGGCCGATGGCCAGCTTGATATCCGGGTACAGGCGCTTCACCGCCTGAGCCAGGATATGAGAGGTCGTGTGACGATAAGTGTCCTTATAGACCTTGTTTTCAAAGGTATACTGCGCGTCTGCCATGTTCCTTCCTCCTCAAAACAATACACCCCTGACCGAGGTCAGGGGTGCAAATACTTACACGGTTCCACCCTGATTGGGCCCGAAGGCCCCGCTCAGACCCGCTGTAACGTGCGGCCACGTCCCGCTCCTCACGGGCTGCTCCGGGATGGTGGGGCCCTTTCTCTTCTCCGGGCGCGCTTTCAGCCGCGGCGCACCCTCTCTGCAGGGGAATATGTGAAAAGAGCCTGTCCCTTCATCGCGTTTACCGTAATATGATAACACGATTCCGCTACGCTGTCAACGGTTTTATTTCACGGCCCTCAAAACACCGCTTTCAGCCAGATCAGCACAAGGGTGATCCCATACAGCACCGGCTGATGAACGACGTACACGACCAGCGCATGCCGCCCGATGGCGGGGAAAATGGGCACCTTCATGCTGTAAAACCACCCGGGGAAGCGCCTCTCCCGGATATACTTCCCCAGCCAGGTACCGAGGAGGAACACGAAGAGCCAGGGGAAAATGGGAAAATAGTCGGTGCTGACGAAGCCATCATAGATCCAGCCAAACATCCAGAGGAAGTTGGCCCGGATGGGGATCATCTGCACCGCAAGAGCGCTGCCGACAAGCAGAAAAATGCACAGAATGGGCATGACCGGCGTCGGGATGCTCTCCCAGAGCTTATGGGTTAAGGCGTAGAAGACCATGCAGAAGCCCAGCATATGCAGCACGCCGAAGCGGATGGGCATGTCCATCAGGGTCGTGACCAGGGTAATGACCAGGGCGATACCAAGGACGATGAGGCCCCGCTTGAGATTGGAACGGGAGAAGCGGGAGCTGACCCCCGCCAGCAGCACGAAGGTCCCGGCAAAGACATAGTGCAAAAAGTTGAAGACAGGGTTGGAGAAGAGCCACCAGGGGGCCCCCAGGAAGGCGCAGAGATCATAGAGAAAATGATGGATCACCATCAGCACCACGGCCAGGCCCCGCAGGGCGTCCATGGATTGAATGCGTTCCTTTTTCGGCTTTGCTTCGGGCACGGCTCTCCCTCCCCTCTTATTCCGCTGCCGTGAGAAAGTCGTTGGCTTCCTTCAAAATACGGCGGGAGCTTTCAAACTGAAAGAGCTTCATGGCTTCCTCATACGGCACAAGGGGCGCTTCCAGTAATTCCTCCGCCTGGGGGCAGATCTCCTGACCCTCATACTCCGCCAGGAAGTAGACGACCCGCTTCATGACCCCGGGCTTTTTGGGCAGCGTATGCTCGTCCGTGGTACGAAAGCCGGGGATAAAGCGCACGGAAAGGCCAACCTCCTCGCGGATCTCCCGCAGGGCGGCCTCCTCCTCGGTTTCCTCCCCCTCGATATGCCCCTTGGGGAAGCCGTAATATCCCTCCAGGGAGCGGACAAGGACATAGCGGACCTCACCGCCGATCCTCGTGAATACGACGGCGCCGCTGGATACCTCATACGTCATGGCCTTACACGTTGAAGCGGAACAGGGTCACGTCCCCGTCCTGCATGACGTATTCCTTGCCCTCGCTGCGCACCAGGCCCTTCTCCTTGGCGGCGTTCATGCTGCCGCAGGCCTTCAGATCGTCGAAGGCCACGATCTCGGCACGGATGAAGCCCCGCTCGAAGTCCGTGTGGATCTTGCCCGCGGCCTGGGGAGCCTTGGTGCCCCGCTTGATGGTCCAGGCGCGCACCTCGTCAGAGCCGCAGGTGAGGAAGGAAATGAGCCCCAGGAGGCTGTAGGAGCATTTGATGAGGCGGTTGAGGCCGGATTCCTCGATGCCCAGCTCCTCTAAGAACATGCCCTTCTCCTCCTCGGGCAGCTCCGCGATCTCCTGCTCCAGCTTGGCGCAGATGGGCAGCACCTGGGAGCCCTCGGCCGCGGCGTGCTCCACCACCGCCTTGTAATAGGCGTTGTCCTCATAGCCCGCGGAGAAGGTCTTTTCGTCCAGATTCGCCGCGTAGATCACGGGCTTCAGAGTCAGCAGCTCGGACTGGGCGATGATCTCCGCCTCCTCCTCGGAGCAGGCATAGCTGCGGGCGTTCTTCCCCTCGTTGAGGTGGGCCAGCAGCTTCTCCAGGACCTCAGCCTCATAGAGAAACTTCTTGTCGCCCTTCCCTGCCTTTTTCGCCTTGTCGATGCGGCGCTCCAGCATTTCCATATCCGCCATGATGAGCTCCAGATCGATGGTGCCGATGTCCCGCAGGGGATCGGTGGAGCCCTCCACATGGATCACGTTGTCGTCGTCAAAGCAGCGGACGACGTGAACGATGGCGTCCGTCATGCGAATGTTGGACAGGAACTTGTTGCCAAGGCCCTCACCCTTGGAGGCCCCCTTCACCAGACCCGCAATATCCACGAATTCAATGACGGCGGGAGTATACTTCTTGGGCTCATACAGCTTCGCCAGGAAATCCAGCCGCTCATCGGGCACGGTGACCATGCCCACATTGGGCTCGATGGTGCAGAAGGGATAGTTAGCCGCCTCCGCCCCGGCGTTGGTAATGGCGTTGAAAAGGGTGCTTTTCCCAACATTTGGGAGCCCCACGATGCCGAGCTTCATATCTATCAGTTCTCCTTATTCTTGAATTGTTCGATAAGAAAATTGATGATCTTCCTATGGGATTAGAAAAAACAAACCGTCTTTGTGTAAAATACATAAAATGCGGAATTAAAACAGGGCATTTTCCTGTTGATTTTTTAGTGAAAGTATGGTAGTATGCAGTTAAGCACTTAATTCAACAGCCTATCGGCTGAAAAAAGAAAGAGGGTAAAGACTATGGCAGACGAAAAGAAGGTATTTGATCCCAATGACCCCACGCCTCCCCCTGTAGGCAAGGACGGCAAGATTCCTCCCTTCCCGAATTTCGGCGAAATGCCCGATTTTCCGGAAGCGACGGAGGACAACAACCTGCTCACCCAGGAAGACCCGCTGCGCTGGCTGCGCCAGCATCCGAAGGTCATGCGCGGCGATATGCGCGCCGCTTTCAAGTATGCCGGTGAGGCCGAGAAATATAAATGTACCTGCTGGAACAAGCGCTGTCCCTTCTACGGCAACTGCCGGAAGTGCATCGTGTTCCATATGTCCCTGAAGCAGATCCCCACCTGCCAGCGCGACATGGTCGTTGAGCTGATGCGGGACGGCATCCTCCAGGACGAGCTGTACATGAACGATCCTATCCCCGCTCCGGAGAAGGACGCTTGATGAACTAAGATCACTCCTATATAATGCGCTCAGAGAAGCGGATCGTCTGTTTTGCGGACGATCCGCTTCTCGCCTTGTTTACTCCTTGTTCCCGTCGTCCGGCTCCTGCTCCTCGCCCTCCGGGTCCTCGGGCCGGTCCGCACCCTCCTCCGGCTGAGGCTTCTCCCCGAAGAAGTGGTCGATATAGCCGTCCGGCTCCTGCACGCGGGAATCCTCGGGCGTCTCCCGGGGCTTTTCCGCCTCCGGAGGCAGCTCGCCATGCTGGCAGAGATACTGGAAGACCTCGCCCTCCATGGTCTCTCGCTCCAGCAGGTACTGGGCCGTGATCTCCAGAATGTCCAGATGATCCCTCAGAATGCCCTCGCAGCGCTCATAGGCCCCGTCGATGATCTTCTTGACCTCTTCGTCGATGATGGCCGCCGTCTCCTCGCTGTAGCTCTTGGTATGGCCGAAGTCTCGGCCCAGGAAGACCTCGTTGGAATCCGAATCAAAGACGATGGGCCCAAGCCGCTCGCTCATGCCGTAGCGGGTGACCATGGCGCGGGCGATGGCGGTAGCCCGCTGGATGTCGTTGGAGGCGCCGGTGGAAATGTCGTTCAGCACCAGCTTTTCCGCAATGCGCCCGCCCAGCAGGGACACCAGGCTTTCCTCCATTTCCAGCTTGGAATTGAAGCCCTTGTCCTCCTGGGGCAGATAGATGGTCATGCCGCCCGTGGTGCCCCGGGGAATGATGGAGATCTGATGCACCGGATCGTGGGTGGACAGCACCGAGGAGGCCACGGCGTGGCCCGCCTCGTGATAAGCCACCAGCTTGCGCTCATGCTCCGGGACCACCTTGCTCTTTTTCTCCGGCCCGGCGATGACCTTGATCATGGCCTTTTGGATATCGGGCATGGTGATAAAGCGCCCGCCGCGGCGGGCAGCCAGCAGCGCCGCCTCGTTCAGCAGGTTTTCCAGGTCCGCGCCCGTGAAGCCCGTGGTGGTCTTGGCCACAACGGCCAGGTCCACGTCGTCCCCCAGGGGCTTGCCCTTGGAATGGACCTTCAGAATGGCCTCGCGGCCCTTGATATCGGGATAACCCACATAGACCTGGCGGTCAAAGCGGCCGGGACGCAGCAGGGCACGGTCCAGAATGTCCTGGCGGTTGGTGGCCGCCATGACGATGACGCCCTCGTTGGTGCCGAAGCCGTCCATCTCTACCAGGAGTTGATTCAGCGTCTGCTCGCGCTCGTCGTGACCGCCGCCCAGGCCCGCGCCGCGCTGGCGGCCGACGGCGTCGATCTCGTCGATAAAGATAATGGAGGGGGAAGCCTTCTTGGCCTGGTCGAAAAGGTCACGCACACGGGAGGCGCCCACGCCCACATACAGCTCCACAAAATCGGAGCCGGAGATGGACAGGAACTGCACCCCCGCCTCCCCCGCCACGG
>CAMVOG010000171.1 GCA_947169005.1 uncultured Clostridia bacterium
GGCTGCCGACGCTCAATGACCCGGGCGGCGGAGCGCATCAGCTCCCCCGCCGCGTGGTGGTCCAGCTCCCCCTCCAGGCCCAGGCGCAGCGCGCCGTTTTGATATTCCTCCGTCAGCTTCATAGGCTCCCTCCCCTTTCGTATACAAAAAGCCGCGGCGTATTCCTCACGCCGCGGCTATTATAAGGCTTGTCCTGTGTCTATATTTGTCAGAATCGGAAATTGAAAATGGAAAATTGGTAATTATACTCTATCTTCACAGCACCTTGGACAGAAAGTCCTGCAATCTCGGGCTTTTGGGGGCGGAGAAGATCTCCTCCGGGCTGCCCTGCTCCATGACGACGCCGTCCGCCATGAAGAGGACGCGGTTGCCCACCTCCCGGGCGAAGCCCATTTCGTGGGTGACGACCACCATGGTCATGCCCTCCTGGGCCAGCTCCTTCATGACCTCCAGCACCTCGCCCACCATTTCCGGGTCCAGGGCGGAGGTGGGCTCGTCAAAGAGCATGACCTCCGGCTTCATGGCCAGGGCGCGGACGATGGCGATACGCTGCTTCTGCCCGCCGGAGAGCTGGGCGGGATAGGCCTCCGCCTTGTCCTCCAGGCCGACCCGCTTCAACAGCGCCATGGCGGTCTCGTCCGCCTCCGCCTGCTTCATCAGCCCCGTGCGCACCGGGGCCAGGGTGACGTTTTTGCGGATGGTCATATTGGGGAACAGATTGAAATGCTGAAAGACCATGCCCATCTTCCGGCGTACCTTGTCGATATCGGTCTTGGGGTCCGTAATGACCTGCCCGTCCAGGGTAATGGTCCCCGCTGTGGGGGTCTCCAGCAGGTTCAGGCAGCGGAGGAAGGTGCTTTTGCCGGAGCCGGAGGGCCCGATGATGACCATCTTGTCCCCGGGGTAAATATGCTCGTTGATGTCCCGCAGGACCTCATGGTCCCCGAAGGACTTGTAAAGCCCCTTAACGTCGATCACTTTGCCGCAGCCTCCTTTCAAAGCGCCCCAGCAGCCAGGAGAAGA
Organism: uncultured Clostridia bacterium; assembly: GCA_947169005.1. Classification (GTDB taxonomy): domain Bacteria; phylum Bacillota; class Clostridia; order Oscillospirales; family Oscillospiraceae; genus RGIG6375. The sequence goes on from CAMVOG010000171.1 coordinate 1,024, forward strand.
TCATGACCAGAATGAGGTACAAGAGGGCGATGCCCAGCAGCGGGTACATGGCCTCGTAGGTCCGGCTGATGATGCCCTGGGCGGCGTAGAGCATTTCCTTGCCGCCGATCACGTTGATAAGAGAGGTATCCTTCAGCAGCACGATGAACTCGTTGCCCAGGGAGGGCAGGATCGCCTTCACCGCCTGGGGGATCACGATAAAGCGCATGGTGTCGATGTAATGGAGGCCCAGGCTGCGGCCCGCCTCCATCTGCCCCGCGTCCACGGCCATGAGTCCGCCCCGGATGATCTCGGAAACGTAGGCCCCGGAGTTGATGCCCAGGGTCAGCGCGCCCACCAGGGTAAAGTTGCGGCTGGAGGCGAAGATGACCATGCCCATGATGAGAAGCTGCACCATCATGGGGGTGCCGCGAATGACGGTGACGTAGATTTTCAGAATAAAGTTCACCACGCCCAGCACCGGGTTCCGGTGCCCGGGGCGCTGCTGGTCATGGGCTGTGCGGATCACGGCCACGATGACGCCGATGAGAATGCCGATCACCAGGGCCATGGCCGTCGTGTAGAGGGTCGTAACCATGCCGCCCAGGTACTGTTTCCAGCGGTCCGCCTCGATGAAGGCCTGGTAGAAGCGCACGTAGAAGCTTTGCCAGAGGCTCATGGCCTCACCGGAGAGCATCATGGCCCGCCATTGGGCATACAGCTCTGCCAAACAGGTCTCCCCTTTCCTCGGAAATAGAAGTCAAGGGCACGGACAAGAAGCCCGTGCCCTGCGGTCATATCAGATCAGTCGCTGATGTATTTGTCGATGATGCTCTGCACGGTGCCGTCGGCAATGAGGTCCTTCAGGGCGCCGTTCACGGCATTCAGCAGGGAGCTGTTGCCCTTGGTGACGCCGAAGGCATAGTCCTCCACGGCGTACTCGGTATCCAGGATCATGAGGCCGGGATTCGCGGCCACGTAAGCCCGGGCAACGCTGTCGTCCATGACCACGCAATCCACCTGGCCGTTCAGCAGGGCCTGGATAACGGTGGTGTAGGTGTCGTAGCCGATCACGTGGTCCTCGCCGTAGTCGTCCTCGCAGTAGAGGAAACCGGTGGTGCCCCGCTGGGTGCCGATCATCTGCTCACCCAGATTGTCCAGAGTCACGTCAGAGCCCTCGGGGACAACGATCACCTGCACGGCGGTGGTGTAGCTGTCGGTAAAGTCCATGGTGAGCTTCCGCTCCTCCAGAATGGTCACGCCGGAAACGACCATATCGCTCTTGGTGCCCACGGCCATAAGGGCAGAGTCGAAGTCCATCTCCATGATGTCCAGCTTAAGACCCAGCTTGTCCGCGATGAGGGCCATGATCTCCATCTCGATGCCGGTGGGCTTCCCGTCGTCGCCCAGCATCTCATAGGGCGGGAAGTCGGGGCTGGTGGCGATGGACAGGGTCCCGGCAGCGAGAGTCTGAACGGTCTCGGCGGCCTCATTCGTCGGCTGCAGATCGGAGCCGGAGGAAGCGGGAGCGGTGCCCCCGTTCCCGCAGGCGCAGAGGCAGGCCAGCAGACATACGGCCAAAAGCAAAGCAATGATCTTTTTCATTTCCTTTTCTCCTTGACAAATGATTATTCACTCTCAAACGAGTTTAAAGCTATTATAGTGCATAATTATAAATTGTCAAGGGGCAAAATGCAGAAAATGTGAATATTTGGATAAAACACATCACGAAAAAAGGAAAAGCCGCTTCTGCAGCTTTTCCTTTTTGGTGCGGGCATGGGGACTTGAACCCCAACGCCAAAGGCACAGGAACCTAAATCCTGCATGTCTGCCAATTCCATCATGCCCGCGAGTCAAATTGGAAATGGGAAATTTCCCATTTCCAATTCCAATTGTCCATTGTCAACTGTCAATTGTCAATTGAACTCCATGTACCAGGCGTCCATGCGCTCGTAGATGCTCTCGCCGGAGGCGTAGGTGCAGTGATAGAGGGTCTCATAGCTGCCGCCGGTGACGATGCGGACCACGTCGTGGTTGCCCTTGAAGAAGTCGATGCGCACGTCCTCCTCCGGGAAGGTCATCACCAGGTACTCCCCGTCCGGGGCCTCCCCGTCCTGCCACTCCACGGTGAGCCCGTCCAGAAGGCCGGGCAGATGGGCGGCTGCAGAGGCGGCGTCGGGGGTCACGGTGCCGTAATCCAGCGTGGTGAGGGTGAAGGTCTCCCCCTCCAGCCAGGCGGCGCGGTTCAGCCAGGTCTCCAGCTCGGAGTTGCCCCGGCTGGCGGCGGTGAGGCCCGCGTTCTCCGCGATAAAGGCGGCGGGGACCTGCTCAAAGGCCCAGTTGTTCAGCGTGGACCATTGCTCCATATCCGCGTCCGTTATGTCGCCCTCGCGCTCGATGCGCACGTCGGTGGGGTGATAGATCAGATAATAGGTGCCGTTCCCGTCCTGGGCAAAGACCTCTCTGCCGGACATATCGTAGCAAAGGGCCTGGTTCAGCTCCGCCTCCGTCATGGCGCCGATGCTGAACAGCCAGCCCGCGCCCCAATCCTCGCCGGGGTGGTTCTTCTCCCCAGCCTCGACGGAGGCTTTTTCCGACACGGAAAAGAGCATACCGTTCTCAAGGCCTTCCGTCTGGGTCAACAGCAGCTCCGCGTATTCCTCGGGGAGCGTCAGACGGAAATCGCCGTTCACCAGCGTCCGGGGGGCGGACGCTGCGGAGTCGTCCTCAGTGGGGGCAGCGTCCTCAGCCGTCGTTTCCGTGGGGGAAGGCTGAGAGGAGGTGGTTTCCGTCGGGTTTGTGTTCACAACGGGGTCTGTATGGGCCTGGCAGGCAGCGCAGGCCAGCAAAAGCATAAGTGATAAAGCGGCGCAAAGGGTTTTTTTCAGTTTCAACATGATGAATGCCTTTCCTTTCCTCTTTTGTCGATCGAATCGACCTTTATATTATAGCACAGTTCCACAAAAAGGCAAGCCTCAAAACAGCGATTGATAATCGGGGCAAAGCATGGTAGAATATACTATAACTATTTGTCAACAGGAGAACATCATGTCCAAGAACAGTGGAAAATATCTGTCCCCCGGCCAGTTGAAAAGCCGGGGCTGGACCAACGCGCTGATCGCGGAGCTGCTGCCCCGCCCCCGCTACTGGCACAGCAACGGCCGCTCCGTGGCCCGCTGGCTGCGGGACGACGTGATCCAGGCAGAGCTGACCGCGGCCTTCAAGGAGCGGGCCAACGGAGAGACACTCTCCGGCAAGGCCCTGTTCCAGGCCAAGGCCCATACCGAGGCTCTGACGGAGTTGCTGCAAAAGAGCTGGGAGCAAACGGAAAAGGGTGAGGACGCCGCCTGGGCCCTGGCGGGCTATTACCACGCCGCCGTCACGGAGCACCTGCCCGCCGCCCACAGCCGCAAATACTCCCGGCTGAACCAGGTGACGGGGAACGTGAACAACTTTCTGGCCCTGGAGCACCGCTGCGACAGCCGCCAGCTCCCCGCCGTGCTGACGAATCTGGTCCGCTCCGGCCCCTGGCTGGGGCAGAATCCCGGCTCGCTGCTGACGACGCAGCTTGCGGCCCATTGGGCGGAGCTGCTCCACGCCGCCGCGGAAAAGGCCATCGCGGATTTCTCCGAGGCCCAGCCGGAGGCGAAGGTGGAGGACTTTCTTTCCAAGGAGGGCTTCCCCACCGCCATGCTGCTCCAGGAGACCCTGGGCACCGTCTATTCCGTCTGGTACGTGCCCCAGGCCATCCGCACGAGCCTGGAGGTGCTGGTAGCGCTGAATCCCAAGGATGAGTACCCCGAGGCCCGGGCCATGCGGCGGCACTTCGTTCTCCACGTGGGCGGCACCAACACGGGCAAGACCTACGCGGGCTTCCAGCGGCTGCGCACGGCCCCCACGGGCGTGTACCTGGCCCCCCTGCGCCTCCTGGCCCTGGAGGCCCAGGAGACCCTGCTGGATTATGGGGTGGATTGCTCCCTTACCACGGGTGAGGAGGAGGACCGGCGGGAGGAGGACACCCATATCGCCGCCACGGCGGAGAAGCTGGACCTCAAGCGCCGCTACGACGTGGCCGTCATCGACGAGTGCCAGATGATCGCGGACCGGGAGCGGGGCTATGCCTGGACCCGGGCGATCCTGGGCGTCCTGG
>CAMVOG010000172.1 GCA_947169005.1 uncultured Clostridia bacterium
CCCCGGATCCAGCATTTGAGGCGCCTGGGGGCGGGGCGGAAGGCCCGCCGGGAGGCGGGGGAGTACCTCTGCCTGGGGGATAAGCTCTATTATGAGGCCCTGCGCTGGGAGGCCCCCATCCGCACGGTGCTTTTCTGCGGCGAGGAGCCCGACGCCCCGGAGGGAGCGCGGCTCGTGCGGGTCCCCCGGGACCTGCTGGAAAGCGTGGCTCCCATGAAGAGTGCCCCGGAGCTGCTCTTTACCTGCGCCCTGCCCGAGACGGAGCGGGCGCTGCTGCCGGGCCGCTGCCTCATCCTGGAGAATATGCAGGACCCCGGCAACGTGGGCACCATCCTGCGCACGGCGGACGCCCTGCGCTGCTCCGCCCTGATCCTCACGGGGGCCTGCGCGGACCCCTATTCCCCCAAGGCCGTGCGGGCCTCCATGGGGGCCGTGTTCCGCCGCCCGGTGGTGGAGCTGGAAACGGAGGCGCTGATCGAGGCGGCGGAGGAGCTGGGCATGCCCATCTTTGCCGCGGCCCTGGACCCTGCGGCGAAGGACCTCCGGGAGCTGGAGCTGCCGGAGAGCTGCGCCTTCGCCATCGGCAACGAGGGGGGCGGCCTCTCGGAGCGACTGCTGGCCGCTTCCCGGGAGCGGGTCATCATCCCCATGGACGAGCGCTGCGAATCCCTCAACGCCGCCGCCGCCGCCACCATCCTCCTGTGGGAGATGTTCAGAAGAGGGTAAGGTTTCAAGTTTCAAGTTTAAAGTTTAATGTTTAAAGTAAGCTGTCTTTAAACTTTCATCTTTAAACTATAAACTATTACAGAAAGAGAGAGAAACCCCATGTCAGAGGTCGCCTGCTGGATCTGGCTGTCCCGGAGAAAGAACCTGTCCGCCGCCCGCGCGCATCGGTATCTGGAGCATTTCGGCTCCGTCCTGGCGCTCTATGAGGCGGATGAGGAGCTCTACCGGCTGGTGCCCGAGGCCAGGCCGGCGGAGTGGCGGCAGCTCCTGGACAAGGGGCTGGCGGAGGCTGAGCGGATCATGGCGGACTGCCAGCGGCTGGGGGTGCGCATCCTCTGCCTGCGGGACGCGGATTACCCGGAGAAGCTGCGGAATATTTACGACGCGCCCCTGGTGCTCTATGTCCGGGGCACGCTGCCCGCGGTGGACGATGAGCCCACCGTGGCCGTGGTGGGCACCCGGAAGGCGGGGCCCTACGGCAGGCGCTGCGCCCGCCGCTTCGGGGCGGATATCGCCCGCTGCGGGGGCCTGGTGGTCTCCGGCCTGGCGGAGGGCATCGACTCCGAGGCCATGCGGGCCGCGCTGGAGGCCGGGGGCCGGGTCATCGGCGTGCTGGGCACGGGGCCGGACGTGGTCTATCCCGCCTGGAACGAGCAGCTTCAGAATGAGGCGGCTCTCCACGGGGCCCTGGTCAGCGAGTATCCGCCGGGGACCCGGGGAAGCAGGGGGAATTTCCCCCAACGCAACCGTATCATCAGCGGCCTCGCCGACGGCGTGCTGGTGATCGAGGCCCCGGAAAAGAGCGGCTCGCTCATCACGGCGGCCCGGGCCGCCGAGCAGGGGCGGGACGTTTACGCCGTGCCCGGCCCGGTGGACGACGCGGGCTTCGTGGGCTCCAATCTGCTGCTGCGGGACGGGGCGGCTCTGGTGATGAACGCCTGGGATCTGCTGGGCGTTTACCTCTGGCGCTATCCCACAAAGCTGCGCCGCAAGGGAGATCGGCGGCCCCTCCGCCGGCCCCGTGAGGAGCGGGAAATCAAAAAAGAGGTTGACAAGGGCGAATCGGTGGATTATATTGACCTAACGGACGGGGAGGCTCTTTCCGAGGAGGAGAGGGCCGTCCTCGGCGCTCTGGGCGGCGAAAGCCTGGAGGCCGATGAGCTCATCCGCCGCGCCGGGCTGGAGGCCGCCGACGCGCTGAGCGCCATGACCATGCTGGAGGTCCGCGGACTGATCCGGCGGGTGGAGGGCGAGCGCCTGGAGCGGGTGCGGTGAGAGAACGATAACTTATAACGTAGGAGCGGAAATCATATGGCAAAGTCGAACGCGGCGCTGGTGATCGTGGAATCACCGGCGAAGGCGAAAACGATAGAGAAATATCTGGGCAAGGATTACCGGGTCACGGCCTCCATGGGCCACCTGCGGGACCTGCCCAAGAGCAAGCTGGGCGTGGACATTCCCGGCGGCTTCATCCCCGATTACCAGCCCATCAAGGACCGGGCGGAGAAGATCGAGGAGCTGAAGGCGGCGGCGAAAAAGGCGAGCGTCGTCTATCTCGCCACCGACCCGGACCGGGAGGGTGAGGCCATCTCCTGGCATCGGAAGGAGCTTTTGGAGCTGCCCGACGACAAGGTCCGCCGCGTCACCTTCAACGAGATCACCAAAAGAGTCGTTATCGAGAGCATCCAGAAGCCCCGGGGCATCGACATGGACCTGGTGGACGCCCAGCAGGCCCGCCGCATTCTGGACCGTATCGTGGGCTATCAGCTCAGCCCCATGCTCTGGACCAAGATCCGCCGGGGCCTCTCGGCGGGCCGCGTCCAGTCCGTGGCCACCCGCATGGTGGTGGACCGGGAGAACGAGATCCGCGCCTTTGTGCCCCAGGAATACTGGCTGCTGGACGCCACCCTTTCCGTGGGGGAGAAGAAGGAGGAGTTCCTGGCCCACTATTACGGCACGGGCGGCAAGAAAAAGGAGCTGCGCAGCGAGGAGGAGGTCCGGGCCGTGGAGGAGGCCGTGCGGAAGGCTCCCTTCACCGTGGCCGCCGTCCGGCGGACGGACCGGCAGCGCAGTCCCTCCGCTCCCTGCATCACCTCCACCCTCCAGCAGGAGGCCTCCCGCAAGCTGAACATGACGCCCCGGCGCACCATGTCCGTGGCCCAGGCCCTCTATGAGGGCGTGAACATCACGGACCAGGGCTCCGTGGGTCTTATCACCTATATGCGTACCGATTCCCTGCGTATCTCCCAGGAGGCCAGGGATGCCGCCAGGGACTATATCATCGGGCACTACGGCCGGGAGTATTATCCCCCCACGCCCCGGGTATACAAGACCAAGAAGGACGCCCAGGACGCCCATGAGGCCATCCGCCCCAGCAACGTGGCCCTCTCCCCGGAGCTGGTGCGCCGGGACCTGACCCAGGAGCAGTACCGCCTCTACCGGTTGATCTGGAACCGCTTCATGGCCAGCCAGATGGCCAGCGCGGTCTATGACAGCGTCTCCATCGACGCCCTCTCCGCCGGGCACCTCTTCCGGGCTACCCATTCAGCGGTGAAATTCCAGGGCTTTACCAAGGTCTATGACAGCGGGGAGGAGGACCCGGAGCTGAAGCAGCGTCCCCTGCCCCAGATGAGCCAGGGCCAGCCCCTGGGCCTGGAAAAGCTGGTGAGCGAGCAGAAATTCACCCAGCCCCCCGCCCGCTATACGGAGGATACCCTCATCCGGGCCATGGAGGAGCAGGGCATCGGCCGTCCCAGCACCTACGCCCCCACCATGTCCACGATCCTGGACCGGGAGTACGTGGTGAAGGAGGGCAAGTCCCTCAAGCCGACCCCCCTGGGGGAGACCGTCACCCACTTTATGACGGACCACTTCAAGGACGTGGTTGACCTGGCCTTCACCGCCCATATGGAGGGCGCCCTGGACGAGGTGGAGGAGGGCAAGAAGCCCTGGAAGAGCGTCCTCAGCGATTTCTATACCGGCTTTGAGAAGGAGCTGAACGAGGCGGAGGAAAGCCTCAAGGGCGTGCGCATCAAGGTCCCCGACGAGGTGACGGAGGAGGTCTGCGACGTCTGCGGGCGCAACCTGGTGGTGAAATCCGGGCGCTTCGGCCGCTTCCTGGCCTGCCCCGGCTTCCCGGAGTGCACCTTCACCAAGCCCCTGGTCATCGAAATGCCCGGCCAGTGCCCCAAGTGCGGCAGCCGCATTTTGAAGCTCACCAGCAAGAAGGGCTACACCTACTACGCCTGCGAGCGGCGGGCCGACTGCGGCTTTATGACCTGGGACGTGCCCACCAAGGACAACTGCCCGGACTGCGGCCACACCCTCTTCAAGAAGTCCGGCCGGGGCTTCAAGAAGCCCTTCTGCGTCAATGAGAACTGCCCGAGCTTCGTGCCCGAGGACAAGCGGGGCTATCCGAGAAAGCCCGCCCAGACGGAGGAAAGCGCCAAGGCCGTCCCCGCCGGGGAGGCAAAGCCCGCCGCGAAGAAGACGGCGGCCAAGAAGACGACAGCCGCGAAAAAGACCACGGCGGCAAAGAAAACGACGACCACGAAGAAGACGGCGGCAAAAAAGCCCGCTGCGAAGAAAAAGACGGAAGCGAAGGAGCCCTGAGCATGGAGAAGGTAACGGTAGTCGGCGCGGGCCTGGCGGGCAGCGAGGCCGCCTGGCAGCTTGTCAAGCGGGGCATCCCCGTGCGGCTGATGGAAATGAAGCCCCAAAAGCACAGCCCCGCCCACGTCTCGGACGATTTCGCGGAGCTGGTCTGCTCCAACTCCCTGCGCAGCGACGAGCTGGCCAACGCCGTGGGCCTTTTGAAGGAGGAAATGCGGCGGGTCGGCTCTCTCATCATGGAGAGCGCGGACCAAAACCGGGTGGAGGCGGGCTCCGCCCTGGCCGTGGACCGGGTGGGCTTTGCCCGCACGGTCACGGAGCGCCTGCGGGAGCACCCCCTGGTGGAGATCACTGAGGGCGAGGTAACGGAGATCCCCGAGGGCCGGGTCATCATCGCCACGGGCCCCCTTACCTCCGACGCCATGAGCGAGACCATCCGGGGCCTCTTTCCACCGGAAAAGGCCTATATGAATTTCTACGACGCGGCGGCCCCCATCGTCACCTTTGAGAGCATCGACATGGAGAGCGCCTACTTCGCCTCCCGCTACGACAAGGGAACGCCGGATTATGTCAACTGCCCCATGACGAAGGAGGAGTACGAGGCCTTCTGGACCGAGCTCTGCGCCGCCCGGGAGGCGGAGGTCCACGGCTTTGACGACGGCGGAGTTTTCGAGGGCTGCATGCCCGTGGAGGTCATGGCCCGCCGCGGGGTGGACACCCTGCGCTACGGCCCCTTGAAGCCCGTGGGTCTCATCGACCCCCGCACGGGGAAGGAG
>CAMVOG010000173.1 GCA_947169005.1 uncultured Clostridia bacterium
GCCCCGGCGGGGGCGCCGTAGACCCCGACGGGGGCGGGCTCGGCGCCGGCGGGCGTGGGCTCCTCCTCGGCGGGCGCGGGCTCCTCCTCGGCGGGAGCGGGCTCCTCCACGGCGGGGGCGGGCTCTTCTTCAGCGGGTGCGGGTTCCTCCTCGGGCGCGGGCCCTTCCTCGGGAGCAGGCTCTTCTACAGCCGGAACGAAAGCGGACGCGGGCAGACTGTCAGCCCGCAGCAGGATCGTGCGGTCATACCACTGTCCGTCCGCGGCGTTCAGGACCGCGCAGGGGATGCTCTCGTCCAGGGCCTCGATGGGCAGGGTAAAGCTGTGGCTGCCGTCGGCCATTTCCACCAGCTTGATGGCAGCGTCCTCTCCGGCCGCGGCCGCCTCCGCGGCGCTGCCCATGTAGAGCAGGCTGCTGTCCTCATTCTCCATGGTGAGAACGGCCAGGATCTTCCCACCGTCCACCAGCAGCTTCGCGGAGCTGATCCGGAAAGCCTCGGAGCTGGAAACCGCCTGGGCCGTGTAAACGCCCTCCGCCAGCGCCTCGGCGGTCACGGGCGTCATGTCCGCCTCCACCACCTCGGTGTTGGCGCTCAGGTCCACGGTATTCTCCGCCGTTTCCGGGGCGTCCTCAGCGGGGACGCTTGTTTCCGCGGATGTTTCCGTTTCCGGCGCGCTTGCGGTCTGGGCGCTTTGGCCGGAGCAGGCCGTCAGCAGCGACAGAAGCAGAAGACAGGCCAGCAGGGCAGAAAGACATTTCTTCATAGAACATTCCTCCGTAGATTGATTTGACAGGGCAAAGAAAAAGCCCCTGCCGCGAGGGCAGGAGCACAGCAAAGCCCGGCGAGCCGGGGCCCGCCGCCTGCGAAAGACCAATTCCTCGTGGTCCGGGAGCAACGCTCCCGCAGTAAGCGAAGGGCAGGTTTCCTGGCTTGCGGATCGCGGCGCAGGGCGGCCTTCCCAGCCTTGCGGCCAGTGACGTTTTTGCCTTGCGCTCCCCGCTTACAGTGACGGGAGCGCGCGGGATTCACACCCGCTTCCCTTTTACCCTCCGGCCGACGCTTGACCGCCGGAGGCACCGTTCGCTTTCAATATGTACTTTTTATCGGGCATCATTCATTTTATGATGAATATATCACAGCCGCCCGCCTCTGTCAATGAGGAAACGCCTTCTTGCGCGAGTTCGCGTTTCAATGCCCAGGATATACTTGATTTATGGGCTGGCCTATGATAAACTAATATATATTGTGTTTTGAAGCACCATGGAGGGACAAGATGAAGAAGAAAAGCCCTGAGAATTACGGAAACGAAAGCATCTCCATGCTCAAGGGGGCGGACCGGGTCCGCCTGCGCCCGGGCGTCATCTTCGGCTCGGACGGGCTGGAGGGCTGCGAGCACGCGGTATTTGAGATACTGTCCAACTCCATCGACGAGGCCAGGGAGGGCCACGGCAAGCTCATCATCCTTACGGCCTACGCGGACGGCTCCGTGGAGGTGGAGGACTTCGGGCGCGGCTGCCCCCTGGACTATAACCCCAACGAGCAGCGCTATAACTGGGAGCTGGTCTACTGCGAGCTCTATGCCGGAGGCAAGTACGACAACAAGGAAGGGGAGAACTATGAGTACTCCCTGGGCCTCAACGGCCTCGGCGCCTGCGCCACCCAGTATTCCTCCGCCTATATGGATGTGACCGTCTGGCGGGACGGGAAGAAATACAGCCTCCACTTTGAAAAGGGCGAGAACATCGGCGGCCTCAGCGCCGTGGAGGATCGGGGCCGCCGCACCGGGACTCTTACCCGCTGGAAGCCGGATATCGAGGTCTTCACGGATATCGACATCCCCGACGAGTATTACCTGGACGTGATGAAGCGCCAGGCCGTGGTAAACCAGGGCGTCACCTTCCGCTTCCGCCGGGAGCGGGACGGCAAATTTGAGACCACCGAGTTCCTCTATGAAAACGGCATCACCGACTACGTGGCGGAGCTGGCAGGGGAGGAGGGCATGACCCTTCCTTATTATATGGAGGCCGAGCGCAAGGGCCGGGACCGGGAGGACAAGGCCGAGTACAAGCTGAAGATTTCCGCCGCCATGTGCTTTTCCAACAAGGTCAACTGCCTGGAATATTATCACAACTCCTCCTGGCTGGAGCACGGCGGCGCGCCGGACAAGGCCGTGAAAAGCGCCTTCGTCTCGGCCATTGACGCCTATTTGCGCAAGGAGGGCAAGTATCAGAAGAACGAGAGCAAGATCAGCTTTGCCGACGTGCAGGACTGCCTGATCCTCGTCACCAACTGCTTCTCCAACCGCACCTCCTACGAGAATCAGACCAAGAAATCCATCACCAACAAGTTCATCCAGGACGCCATGACCGATTTCTTCAAGCAGCGGCTGGAGATCTACTTCATCGAAAACCACATGGACGCGGAGAAGATCGCCGAGCAGGTGCTGGTGAACAAAAGAAGCCGCGAAACGGCGGAGAAGGCCCGGCTGAATCTGAAAAAGAAGCTCTCCGGCAGCATGGACATTTCCAACCGCGTGCAGAAATTCGTGGATTGCCGCAGCAAGGACCTGGCGCTCCGCGAGGTCTATATCGTGGAGGGCGATTCCGCCCTGGGCGCCTGCAAGCAGAGCCGCAACGCCGAGTTCCAGGGTCTCATGCCCGTGCGCGGCAAGATCCTCAACTGCCTCAAGGCGGATTATGGCCGCATCTTCAAAAGTGAGATCATCACGGACCTTCTGAAGGTCCTGGGCTGCGGGGTCGAGGTCAATGTGAAGAGCAACAAGGACCTGTCCGGTTTTGACCTGGCGAACCTCCGCTGGAACAAGGTCATCATCTGTACCGACGCGGATGTGGACGGCTACCAGATCCGCACGCTGATCCTCACCATGCTCTACCGCCTTACCCCGACGCTGATCCGCGAGGGCTACGTCTATATCGCCGAGTCGCCCCTTTACGAGATCCGCAGCGGGGAAAAGACCTGGTTTGCCTATACCGAAACGGAGAAGGCCTCGATCCTGGCGGAGCTGGAGGGGAAAAAAGTCACCATCCAGCGCAGCAAGGGCCTCGGCGAGAACGACCCGGAAATGATGTGGCTTACCACCATGAATCCGGAGACCCGCCGCCTCATCAAGGTCATGCCCGAGGACGTGGACCGCATGAGCCGCATGTTCGACCTCTTTGAGGGGGACGATCTGCAGGGCCGCAAGGACTATATCGCGGAAAACGGCTATAAATTCATCGACCTGGCGGATATTTCGTAAAACTGTAGGGGCGGCAACCTGCCGCCCGCGTGAAACCTATAAGCAGGAGTAATCACAATGCCGAAGAAGAAAAAAGAACCCACCGTAACGAAAAAGGTGGATGCCTCCAACGTCATGGGCCTGCGGGCCGAGGTACTGGAGCAGCCCATCACCGAGACGCTGGAAACCAATTTTATGCCCTACGCCATGAGCGTGATCATGTCCCGCGCCATCCCGGAGATCGACGGCTTCAAGCCCTCTCACCGCAAGCTGCTCTATACCATGTACAAGATGGGCCTGCTGACGGGGGGGCGGACCAAGTCCGCCAACATCGTGGGCCAGACCATGCGGCTCAATCCCCACGGCGACGCCGCCATTTATGAGACCATGGTGCGCCTGGCCAAGGGGCATGAGGCTCTGCTGGCCCCCTTCGTCGATTCCAAGGGCAATTTCGGCAAGGTCTACTCCCGGGATATGGCCTACGCCGCCTCCCGGTATACGGAGGCGAAGCTGGCCCCCATCTGCGCGGAGATCTTCAAGGATATCGACAAGGACACCGTGGATTTCGTCGATAATTACGACGGCAGCATGCAGGAGCCCCAGCTCCTGCCCACCACCTTCCCCAATATCCTGGTTTCCTCCAACCAGGGCATTGCCGTGGGCATGGCCAGCCTGATCTGCGGCTTCAATTTAGAGGAGGTCTGCCGCACCACCGTCGCCTATCTGAAGGACCCGGACTGCGACCTTTTCGAGACCTTGAAGGCCCCGGATTTCCCCACGGGGGGCGAGCTGATCTTCAACGCTCAGGAAATGGACCAGATCTACCGCACGGGCCGGGGCGGCTTCAAGCTGCGGGCCAAGTGGCGCTATATCAAGGAGCAGAATCTCATCGAGATCTATCAGATCCCCTATACCACCACGGTGGAGGCCGTCATCGACAAGACGGCGGAGCTAATCAAGACCGGGAAGATCAAGGAGATCGCGGACATGCGGGACGAGACCGATCTGAGCGGCCTCAAAATCGCCATCGACCTCAAGCGCGGGACGGACCCGGACAAGCTGATGCAGAAGCTCTTCAAGACCACGCCCCTCATGGACACCTTCTCCTGCAACTTCAACGTGCTGGTGGCGGGCAACCCCCGGGTCATGGGTATACGGGAGATCCTGGACGAGTGGACCGCCTGGCGGGTGGAGTCCGTTCGCCGCCGGGTGTATTTCGACCTGTCCCGCAAAAAGGAAAAGCTGCACCTCCTGAACGGCCTGGAAAAGATCCTGCTGGATATCGACAAGGCCATCCGCATTATCCGGGAGACGGAGCGGGAGGCCGACGTGGTCCCCAATCTGATGATCGGCTTCGGCATCGACGAGACCCAGGCCGAGTACGTGGCGGAGATCAAGCTGCGCAACATCAACCGGGAGTTCATCCTCAAGCGCGTGACCGAGAAGGAAAAGTTAGAGGAGGAGATCGCGGACCTGGAGGACGTGCTCAAAAGCAGGAGCCGCGTGAAAAAGATCATCACCGAGGAGCTGCAGAACGTCATCAAAAAGCACGGCGAGCCCCGCCGGACCGAGATCGTCTACGAATCCGAGATCGCCCGCCAGGAGGACGTGGTCGAGGAGGAGCCCGACTATCCCGTGACGCTGTTCCTCTCCCGCCACGGCTATTTCAAGAAGATCACGCCTCAGTCCCTGCGCATGAACGCGGAGCAGAAGTATAAGGAGGAGGACAGCCCCTTCCTCAGCTTCGAGGCCATGAATTCCACGGAGCTGCTGATTTTTACGGACCGCTGCCAGGTCTACAAGACCCGCGCCGGGGACTTGGAGGATACGAAGGCCTCCGCTCTGGGGACCTATCTGCCCGCCAAGCT